>LIUJ01000160.1:8402-8801 GCA_001462255.1 Fibrobacteria bacterium GUT77
CAACCAAAAGAGCGCGAATACCGTAAATATGTAGGCGAAAGGTACGCGAAAATCTATCGCCCGTATGCATATCAAGAATATTCCCCCAATAAGCAACGCGAGCGAGGAGGTTTCGCCTATACAACCGCCGACGTTACCGAGAAAAAGGTCTTTGAAAGCGCCTTTAAAAACCGGTAAAAGATCAATTTCATTGGCCTTATACACATTCTTTACCACCGTGTCCGCCACGGTGTTCGCCGAGGCAAAGATATATTTTATCACATATAGCGGTGTGGCCGACGATACGGCGTCTATAGTAGAGTACGCGCTCGACGCGACGGCCGCCGCGGTGTCGGCGACGGACGATGCCGCAACCGAGAGACTGTTCGCCGCCATGGCCGCCGTATCCGCCACGGAATC
>LIUJ01000161.1:0-3915 GCA_001462255.1 Fibrobacteria bacterium GUT77
CGAAAAATCGCCTATCGCCGCCTCCAATGCCTGCAATGTCTCCACGTCCAAGTCGTTCGTCGGCTCGTCCAAAAGCAACACGTTCCCCCCGGTCTGCAACAACTTCGCCAAATGCACCCGGTTCCTCTCTCCGCCGGATAAATCCTTAACCAATTTCTGCTGGTCGGCGCCGGAGAAGTTGAACTTGCCCACGTAGGAGCGGGAGTTGACCTCGATTTTGCCCAACGTGACGATGTCCCCGCCGCCGGTGATCTCCTCAAAAACCGTCTTCTCCCCGTCGAGAGCGTCCCGCGACTGGTCTACGTAGCTTAGCGCCACGGTCTCCCCCACCGTCAGCGTCCCGCTGTCGGGCTTCTCCGCCCCGGTGATGATGCGCATGAGCGTGCTCTTGCCGGCACCGTTGGGGCCGATAACCCCCACAATGCCGGAACGAGGCAACGTGAAACTCAAATTTTCGAACAAAAGTTTGTCGCCGTAGGCCTTAGACAGACCCTCCGCCTTGATGACGACGTCGCCCAACCGCGGCCCGTGAGGGATGATGATACTAGCCGTCGTCACCTTGTCAGGCGTTTCAAGCGCCCGTAACTCCTCGTAGGCGTTGAGCCGCGCCTTACCCTTAGACTGACGCGCCTTCTGCGACATGCGCACCCAGTCGAGCTCCTGCTTCAACCGGCGCTGGCGGACGCTCTCCTCCTTCTCCTCCTGCGCCAAGCGCTGCGTGCGCTGTTCGAGCCAGGAGGCGTAACTGCCCTTCCACGGGATGCCACGCGAGCGGTCAATCTCCAAAATCCACTCCACAACGTTGTCCAAAAAGTACCTATCGTGGGTGACAAGGATAACGGAACCGGCGTACTCCTTCAGATGGCGCTCAAGCCAGGCGATGGACTCGGCGTCTAAGTGGTTCGTCGGCTCGTCGAGCAGAAGCAAATCAGGCTTTTCGAGCAACAATTTACAGAGCGCCACCCGGCGACGTTCACCGCCGGAGAGCGTGTCAACCTTAGCGTCCCCCGGAGGAAGACGAAGAGCGTCCATGGCGATTTCAAGGTGGCGATCCAAATCCCAAGCGTCCACGGCGTCTATCTTGTCCTGCAACTTAGCTTGGCGCTCCATCAACTTGTCCATCTCCTCCGGCGTCATATCCTCGCCGAACTTCTCGCTGACCTCGTTGAACTCGTCCAAAAGCGCCCGCGTGGAGCTGACCGCCAGCTCGACATTGCCCAAAACGGTCAGGTTTTCGTCCAACCGAGGTTCCTGCGGCAAATAACCCACTGTCCGCCCCTGCTCAATCCAGGCCTCTCCCTGTATCTCTTTGTCGATCCCGGCCATAATCTTGAGCAAAGTGCTCTTGCCCGACCCGTTGACGCCGATAACGCCGATCTTCGCTCCGTAGTAGAACGAGAGGGAGACCTCTTTGAGCACCTCTTTTTTGTTCGGATACGCCTTGGTCATGCGATCCATGTAATAAATGAATTTTTCGGCCATACCGGAGTATCGCTCCTTTCAAAGTTTTAATATCAAAATCAATACCCACAAAAATACATTGCGCGTTAATCAATATGTTAACAAAAGGCTTGCTTTTCGCTACGTTATTTCTTATATTATATATGTTATCGGCGCGTCACGTCGTTCCGTAAACTCGTTTTTCACCCGATCCGTAAAGGAGTCAGACCATGATTAAACGCCGTTTTTTTGCCGCTATCGCCGTTTCAGCATTGATTTTGGGAGTCGCCGGAGGTGTGTGCGCCGTCTCTGCCCAGACTGCGGCGGGGAAGTTTACCCCGGAACAGTACAAGAAGGCGTTGTGGATGGTTACCCGTATGTACGGCGGGCAGAGGTCGGGGATTGGGCCGAATTGGCTCATAATGGAACATACCAACCCGGCATATAGAACCAGTTTTACAAAAGACGCCGACGGCGGGCACAACCTTGAGGGCGGGTGGTTCGACTGCGGCGACCACGTGACGTTCGGGCATACATTCTTCTATTCCGCATATATGCTTGCCAAGGCTTACGACGCGTTTCCTACGGGTTTTCATGATCTTTATCACGGAAAGGATTACAGCGACTACGTGGAGTCCAAAGATTGGAGTATCGCCGGCGGCAAACCGAACTCTATTCCCGACCTATTAGAAGAATTAAAGTACGCTACAGACTGGATAATGAAGGCGGCTCCGGACGGCAACACGTTTTATTTTGAAAAGGGCGAGGGCAATAAAGACCATAACACGTGGGTTACGGCCGGAAAGATGTCCACCCAATCGGTTGACTTGGGCGGCGAACCGCGTAAAATGTGGAAAAATCCCAACGACGGCGTTATGGCGTCTTTAGCCGCCGGAACGCTCGCGATTATGTCGAGGATATATCGCAAATACGACGCGGCATACGCGGACGAATGCGTTAAGTACGCGAAGAACGCCTACGCTTACGCGAAATCGCATAAGGATAGCAGCGGAGGAGCCGCTTCCGGCGGTTTTTACAGCAAGCATAAAGACCCCGCCACCGTATTTACGTTAGCGGCCTCGGAAATGTACGTAGCGACCGGCGATAACACGTATAAAAGCGATATCAATAAAAGTGACGTTAAGACTCACTACTGGGTTTTGGATTATTCCAACTCCCACGACCTCGCGGCCTACGCCGCGGCGACGGCGGACGCCGAAAACAAGGAAACGTATCTCAAACTCGCGTTGGATGAATTTGTAACAAAATATACGAGTTCCGGCAACATCAACGGCGAAAAGGTTACGACACTCGGCGGTGATTGGGGCCAAATGCGCTACGCCGGCAACACGGCGTTCAGCGTCGCGCTGTACTCTAAGGCAAAGAGCGTGTCCCAATACGATCAGTTCATATACGATCAAGTGGACTATACACTCGGTAGCAACAATTCCAAACAATCATTCGTAGTAGGATTTTGTGAGGGATGTACCAAAGTAGCGTCCAAGCCGCACCATAGAAATGTGTTTCTTAACGACGGCAATGTTCCCGACGATCAAAAGAACAATTTGACCATACCGGAAAGAAACAAGTACTTCGGCTACTTAGTCGGCGGCAACAGAAGTTCGGGTAGTTACGTAGACAATATAAACGATTACCAAAACACCGAGGGCGGCATAGACTACAACGCCGGACTTTTGGGCGCGCTTGCCTACATAGTCTCCAAACAGGCCCCCGCCGACACAAGCAGTTTCGGCAAGCAACCGACCGACCCAACCCCAACGAAGGTAAAGCTAAGTTTTTCGCAAGATCCCAACGACGCCGGTTCGTACATAAGCGATTCCATTCGCGTTAGCGATCTGTACAGTTCTCCCGTTAAGACGATTTACGCGCACATTTTTGACCAAAACAACGCGATTATTGCGGCTAACGGCGATATTTGCAACAACATAACTTGGGATTACCAAATGGGTCCGATGTTAGCGGCTCCGCTGGCCATCTCCACCGGATGTTCCTATACCGTGCCTGCTTTCGGCGACTCCGTCATAAAGTCCATTACGGTAAGTTACAACGCCGGCGGCAAACAAATAAGCGCAACCGTAACCGTTATGGGTGAAACGTCCGTATTGCCAAGAAACATATCTTTGGCAAAGCACGGCTACGCGATGACCGTAAAACCCAACGCCGTAACGTTTACGGCCGCCCCCGGCAGGGAGATAACGGCGCTAAGCGTCTACAGCGTCCAAGGCAAGCGGATATTCGCCGCCGCCGGCAATCATAAAGAGATAACGTGGAACCGAGCCACACGTCCAAGCGGCATGTATTTGGTAAAATTAACCCTAAACAACGGCGCCGTAGCTCAGAGGAATCTGATTTTGAAATAGGGTTAATGTGCCGAGACTGTAACAAAAGAAACATTTAACGTATATCATCGGGATTGCTTCGTCGCTTCGCTCCTCGCAATGACAGTCATTGCGA
>LIUJ01000161.1:4112-5663 GCA_001462255.1 Fibrobacteria bacterium GUT77
CAATCTCGAAATATCAAGCAAAATTCAACTATAATTAAAAAAACACAATCACAATGACCACAACGCAAAAAAAACGCCATATAATAATAACAATCCTCCTTGTCATCTGGGCAATCATAAAAACCGTATTCATAACCTACGCCGTAGTCTTCACCCTCGTCGCGACCTTTCTTATCATAAAGGGATACTACTACTTCAACGACACCCTGATGAAGCCCGTAAACGAGGTAAAAGCGCTTAAAACGGAGAATCCGACCGAATCCGCCTATATGTCTCGGTACCGCCAAGAGTTGCGCGACAAGGGCGAAAACGATTCCTTAACCCAAAAATTCGTCCCGTTGGATTCTATATCTAAAACTCTCATCTACGCCGTTTTAGCGGTTGAGGACGACGGTTTTTACAATCATCCCGGCTTTTCCTTAGACGCCATCGTTGAGGCCATAGAGTACAACAAGACCGCCGCGAGCAACAAACGGCACGGCGCAAGCACCATCACCCAGCAACTCGCGAAAAACCTGTTCCTCTCGCCGGAGAGAAGTTTTGAGCGAAAAATCAAAGAACTCGGTTACACGTTGCTCATGGAGAAATACTTGGGGAAAGACCGCATTCTCGAACTGTACATGAACTACGCGCAGTGGGGGAAGAACATCTTCGGGTGCGAGGCGGCGGCAAACGTATATTACAAAAAAAACGGTTTGAACCTGACGCTGACGGAGGCGGCGCGGATGGCGGCCTGTTTATCCATGCCCTCCAAACTCACGCCGTACCATACCAAGTCGGTTTACATGGGGAAGCGGGTGATGATCATCGCCAACAATATGTACCTTCGGAAGCGGATCGACGACGCGGGGTACTTGGCGCTCACCGGAGTTTACCCGACGGGACGGGAAGGGGACGCGGAAGGGGAGGAGTAGGCACGCTAAAGCCGCCGTCTCGTAATTTGATTTTAAAATTTTTGACTTTGACCCTCGTACATATATATATTGGTAAATAGCGGTATGCTTGCGCCAAGCGGCATAAAAATCATCGGCAAATAAAGCCGTTTTAGGGGAGGTTTTAATGGATAGCGGCAATACGCATGACGACGACGTAGACGTTTTTGAGTTGTCCGACACCGGGTCGGAGCCGAAGCCGATTTCTTCGGAGGAGCATATAGAGACTGAAACCAACGTGTTTTTTGTGGACACGTTAAAGAACGCGGCGGCGCAACGCGGCGGCGCCGACACGGGGAGTTTCGAGGTGTCGCTCTCAACGCCGTCCGACGACGAGGCAGACTTTGAGCCGACGACGACCAAGCAACCCGTGATTGATACCGCAACCGATACCGGTAGCAACACCGACGCCGCCATTGACGGCGACACTCCAAAGAAAAAAGGCGGATTCTTCGCCAAATTGTTCCAACGGGACGACACGCGCAACAATAACGCGGAGGAGGACGCGGACGACTTGTCGTTGGACGACGATATGTTCATCGCGCCGCCGCCGGTCGTAGGACGAGCGGCAAGAACAACCGAAGCCAATCAACCGCCCGTGGCCGCTTTACCGGAGATA
>LIUJ01000162.1:0-304 GCA_001462255.1 Fibrobacteria bacterium GUT77
CAACGAACACTTGCAGGCGGGAAAGATAAGCGAGGTGGAGATAAAAAATTTTCAAGTTGCGCAGGATTAGTGTGGGTAAAGTTAATAAAAAATTAGGGTTAAAAATAACGTCAACGGAAGAATTAAACGAAAGTAAAAAAAAATGGGTTTCTTCGATGTAATCATTAAGTTAATCGGCGGTTCCAAACAAGAACGCGACGTAAAAAAACTAAAACCGATTCTCGACGGTGTAAACGAGTTTCGCGCTTCGACCTCGGCTCTGTCCGACGACGCACTAAAGGCCAAGACGGCCGAGTTCCGCGAG
>LIUJ01000162.1:522-2309 GCA_001462255.1 Fibrobacteria bacterium GUT77
CGGTGACCGACTCCGCCACGGGCGAGCAGATTCCGTTTATGGCCCACTTCGACGTGCAGGTCATGGGCGCGATTGTCCTCCACCAGGGCAAGATATCGGAGATGAAGACCGGTGAGGGTAAGACGCAGGTGGCGGCTATGGCGGCCTACCTCAACGCGCTCGGCGGCAAGGGAGTGCACGTTATCACCGTAAACGATTACCTCGCGCGGCGCGACAGTGAGTGGATGGGGAAGATATTTGATTTTCTCGGACTGACCGTAGGGTGCCTCGACGTTACCGAACCGCACAGTCCGGAACGGCAGGCCGCTTACGCGGCGGACATTACGTTCGGCACCAATAATGAGTTCGGCTTCGACTATTTGCGCGACAATATGTCCGGTGCGCCGGAGCACTGCGTGCAGAGGGAGCTCAACTTCGCCATAGTCGACGAGGTGGATAATATCCTTATAGACGAGGCGCGGACGCCGCTCATCATCTCCGGGCCGGTCACCAAGTCCAACCGTGAGTACGAGGAGCTCAAACCCCGCGTGGTCAAGTTAGTCTCCGCCCAGGCGGCGCTTACGCAGAAGGTTGTGGAGGAGGCGGAGGAGCTACTCAAGCAGGACGGCAAGGAGTTCGAGGCGGGATTCAAGCTCATGGTCATGCACAAGGGGGCGCCGAGGAACAAGCGCTTCATGAAACTTATAAAGGAGCAGGGCGCGGCGAAGTACATGAAGATGGTGGAGACGGAGTTTTTACGCGACAAAAAGTTACACGAGATTGATGAGGAGCTATTCTATACTATAGACGAGTCGGGCCACAGCGCCGACCTTACGGAGAAGGGACGTGCGCTCGTAGGCGGGAACAATCCGGAATTCTTCACCGTGCCCGACTTGGCGGTAACGCTCGGCAAGATAGATCACGACGAGTCGCTGTCTATACAGGAGAAAGCGGAACGCAAGGAGGCGGCGCACCGCGAGTACGCGGAGATTTCGGAGCGCATTCATAGCGTGGGGCAGTTGCTCCGCGCCTACTCGCTCTTCGAGAAGGACGTCAACTACGTGGTGCAGGAGGGGCAGATACTCATTGTGGACGAGTTCACAGGCCGCATACTGCACGGGCGACGCTACAGTGAGGGACTACATCAGGCATTGGAGGCGAAGGAGGGGGTGAAAGTCGCGGGGGAGAATCAGACGCTTGCCACCATCACGTTCCAAAACTTCTTCAAGATGTACAACAAGCTTGCCGGTATGACGGGGACGGCGGTTACGGAGGCGGCGGAGTTTCAGGAGATATACAAGCTCGACGTGGTGACCATACCCACCAATCGCGGGTTGAAGAGGCACGACCACGAAGACGAGATATACAAGACGCACCGCGAAAAGTACAATGCCATAGTGCAAGACATAAGGGCGATGAACGAGCTCGGTCGCCCGTGCTTGGTGGGCACCACGTCTATAGAGAAGTCGGAGCTTCTGAGCCGTATGCTTTTGCGCGCCGGGGTTCAGCACGAGGTACTTAACGCGAAGCAGCACGCGAAGGAGGCGGCGATTGTGGCGCAAGCGGGACGCATAGGCGCGGTGACCATCGCCACGAACATGGCCGGTCGAGGTACGGACATAGTGCTCGGCGGCAACTTTGAGGCCATGGCGAACCACGAGTTGCACAAGGAGGGTATCGATCCCGACTCCATGACGATGGAGGATAAACGCAAAAAATTCGCCAAATTATTGGCGCAGGTCAACGAGGAGCACGACAAGGTGTTGAGCTTGGGCGGGTTGCATATCATAGGCACGGAGCGCCACGAG
>LIUJ01000162.1:2469-8131 GCA_001462255.1 Fibrobacteria bacterium GUT77
CCGCATAGACAACCAGTTGCGCGGTCGCGCCGGACGTCAGGGCGATCCCGGTTCGTCCAAATTTTTCCTGTCCATAGACGACGACCTAATGCGGATATTCGGCGCTGAGAGGATCAGGTTGGTGATGGACAAGCTCGGTACGCCGGAGGGGGAGGCGATCTGCCACCCGTGGGTCTCCAACTCGATAGCCGGCGCCCAGAAGCGCGTGGAGGGGCGCAACTTCGACATCCGCAAGCATTTGAAGGAATACGACGACGTGATGAACTTGCAGCGCCGTGAGATATACGGCCTGCGTCAGCGCATATTGCGCGGCGAGAATTTGAAGGATGAGATATTAGATCAGATAGCCAACGCCGTGGAAGATACGGTTATGAAGTACGCTCCGGAGCGCGTTTACTCGGAGGAGACTTGGAACATAGACGGCCTGCGCGACGAGGCGCAGACGATGTTCGGCGTGGTGTATAGGCCGGAGCAGGTCAAAGTGGAGTCGATGAACCAGAAGGAGTTGTTCGACGAACTGTGGGCGCTTACGGAGGCGCGTTACAACGAGAAGGAGGAGCGCTTCGGGGCGGAAGCCATGCGCCGTTTCGAGCGCGGCGTTTTTCTCATGGTGATAGACGATTTGTGGAAAGACCATTTGTTTGAGATGGATCACTTGAAAGGCGGCGTGCAGTTTAGGGCGTTCGGCCAGAAGAACCCGCTGTTCGAGTATCAGCGCGAGGGGCTGTTGATGTTCAAGGAGTTGCGCACCAACATTTCGAGAGAGATATCTAACCACATCTTTCGTTTGGAGAGCGTGGAGCGTCGTTCGTCGTCTAACGCCTTTGCCGGGGCGAGGGCGGTGCACGACGCGGCGCAGACGCTGTTTGGGGGAACGACGACATCCGGGGGGGAGTCCGCGTCGATAAGCGCGAGGCCGAGGATGATGCCCGGGGCGACGATGACGACGAATAGGGGCTCTGAGGACGGCCGCCCGGCCCAGCAACAGCCGATAAGGGTCGGCCCGCAGGTAGGAAGGAACGATCCTTGCCCGTGCGGTAGCGGGAAAAAGTATAAAAAATGTTGTGGGCAGAACTTGTGACGTTTCGTATTAAAAGATATTGCCTGAAAGGAGATGAAATATGTCGGCGACGACTATAAACGTTAGTACTGACAGCGCGTTGAAAGCGAAAGCGCAGTTGGTTTTGGCGGAGTTTGGGCTTGATTTGCCTTCGGCAATTAACGTATTTTTGAATCAAGTCGTTAATAAGCGGGCGATTCCCTTTGAAATTTCAGATTCTCCGGAGGTTAGGCGCGCTACGCTCGGCGGTTGGGAGGGGAAGATCGTTATGTCGGATGATTTTAATGAGCCTATGGAAGAATTTGAGGAATATATGAAATGACGAGATATTTATTGGATACGCACGTTATTATATGGATTGCCGAAAATTCGCCGTTATTATCCGATAAAGTGAAAAATATTATATTGGATACCGATACGGAGAAATTCGTTAGCATTGTTTCGGCATGGGAAGTTGCCATCAAGCTTGGAACGAAGAGACTTAATATCGTGGGTGGGTTACCCGAATATTATCGTATGGTAGATACCAAAGGTTTTCTCACGTTACCGATAGAGAGAGAGTATTTGCGGCATATACCTGATTTACCGAAACATCACAAAGATCCGTTCGATAGATTGCTTGTGGTAACTGCCGTTGCGGAGGGCATGATACTCGTAACGGGTGATGATAACATTCACAAGTATGACGTGCCTTGGTTGTGGTGAAAATCGATTTTAAGGATAATAATATTCAGAATGATAAAAGATAAAGGCAAATTCTATACATTCGAAGGCATAGACGGCTGTGGGAAGAGCACCCAGTTGGTTCGCGTGGCCGAGCGTCTGCGGGCTGTCGGCGTTTCGTGCGTTGTAACCCGCGAGCCGGGCGGGGCGCCTATCAGCGAGAAGATTCGTGAATTGTTGATGGCGCCTATTCCGAGCGATAAGGCGCAGATGTGCGTTGAGACGGAATTATTGCTCTACTTGGCCGCCCGCGCCCAGCATGTAAGCGAGATAATAGTTCCCGCGATAAACAGGGGAGAAACGGTTCTTTGCGACAGATTCGAGCAGGCCACGTTCGCCTACCAGGGCGGCGGCCGGGGGCTTGACATGGAGAAAATTCGTAGTATTAACGATTTTGCCACAAACGGATTAATGCCGGACATGACGTTCATCATAGACATTCCCGTAGAAATTTCCCAAGAGCGTCTGAATAAACTCGGTAAAGGCAAGGATAGGATGGAAAGCGCCGGGGTAGACTTTTTTGAGCGGGTGAGAAAAGCTTACATAAACGCCGCTACGGCCGATCCGTACGGAATAAAGTTGCTTGACGGGACTATGAGTATGGACGAGTTGACAAATGAGATATTTGAGGTGATATCATGCGTAAAGGCATAATACTTGCCGGCGGTTCGGGTACCCGCCTGTACCCCACGACCATTGCCGTATCCAAGCAGCTTATGCCCGTCTACGACAAGCCGATGATCTACTATCCGCTATCCACTCTGATGCTTGCCGGGATAACGGACATATTGGTCATCACGACACCGGAGGACGGCGCCGCGTTCAAGCGGCTCCTTCGTGACGGGTCGCAGTGGGGAATAAAACTCTCCTACGCCGAGCAACCGCGCCCCGAAGGCTTGGCGCAGGCGTTCATTATCGGCGAGGAGTTTGTGGGCGGGAGCCCGTCGGCGCTGATTTTGGGCGACAATATCTTTTGGGGGCACGGCCTCGTGGAGCGTTTGCAGACGGCCATAGATCGCCCCGATTCCGCCACAATCTTCGCTTATAGGGTAAACGATCCTCACCGCTACGGAATCGTGGAGGTTGACAAAGCGGGAAACGCGGTATCAATAGAGGAAAAACCTGCCGCGCCTAAATCCAAACTGGCGGTGACCGGTCTCTACTTCTACGACGCGGAGGTTTGTACGCTTGCCAAAACGCTAAAGCCGTCTCCCAGAGGAGAATTGGAAATAACCGATCTAAACCGCTTATACTTGGAACGCGGAATGTTACAGGTAGTTGATTTAGGCCGAGGTATAGCGTGGTTAGACACAGGGACGCACGAGTCTATGCTACAGGCGTCGTCGTTTGTGGAAACGATACAGGCCCGCCAAGGTTTGAAGGTCGCGTCGCCGGAGGAGATAGCGTTCAGGCGCGGACTTATAGACGCGGAGCAATTGACGAAGTTGGCGGAACCGATGCGAAAAAATGAGTACGGGCGGTACCTTTTGGACGTGGCCGGAGGTTCTTGATAAAACGCTGTGTTTGCCGCCGTGACGGTTATGAATCGGTATCCGCCGCGCGGACTCAAATATACGGTTTCTTAAAAAAAATTTGATTTTCCGCCTACCCATCAATCATATTTATAGCATAGCGTTGTAATGTCGTGTCCGAACGGACGCGGCGCAAATCTCGTTTTACCCGCGGCACTTTTCTCTCAGGCTTCGCCCAGGAAGCCAAGGCGTTGCGCCTAACCGCATTCTCGTTGTACCGCAAGTGAGTTGTCCGATTATTCAAAAATCTCAAACCATTAAGGAGGCGTGTGATGTCGCGCGTTAACGAGTTTGACCGTGGTACGGTCGGTTGTATCAATGTAGGCGCCGGTTATCGATTGATGTTGGGGTTGGCAACGTTTTTCACGGTAGCGATGCTTACGCTCTGTAGTTGCGGCGGAGATCCCGTAGACGCTCCGGTGAAGCCTACGGAGGATAAGTACGGGGCGTTGGAGGTTTATGTGCGCGTGGTTAATCAGCCGCTCAATAAGACTGCGGCGCGAGACGGCGTCGCCGCCGTCGCCGCCGCAGCTCAGACCGTTGCCGAGAATCTCGTCGTTGAGGTCAGCGGTAGCGATCTCTCGCCCACACAACTCATGGTGCGCCTAAACGCGGCGCGTTCCACATCGGTGGACACAATTAAAAAGGTGCCGATCGGTGAGGCGCGCCGGATATCAGTGTGGGCGGTCAACAAGGACGGCGTCAAAACGCACGTTGACACCGTTGACTACCGCTACGCGGATATCGAAAAAGCCAAGGTAACGAGGATATACGCCACGCTTATTCCCGCGGCCGGGTCGATCTACATTCACATCAACGGGCTTGAGACGAGTATAGGTACCGTGCACGCGAGTTTTACGTCGCGCGACGGGGAGTCGGTTTTTCAGAACAGTGTCGTTAGGGCGGCGCACACTTTTTTGAGCATCGACAATATACCGCACGAGTTGGACGGGATACTGCGGGTATCCATTGTTGACACCAAGGGGGACACCGTCAAGATTGCCACGAGTGAGTTTGTATTTAACGCCCGCGGTGACAACGCCTTCGAGCTGCAATTTATAGAAAACGGCGGGATGCTCGGCATGGAAGCCGTCCTCTACGCGCCCGGCGTGACAATGGCCTCGTACGACGTAGGAAAGCCGGCGCCCAACGTCGTTGAGACCGGAGAGCTCATCATCACCGAGATAATGTTCAGCGCGAGCAACGACAACTACATCGAACTGTACAATCCCAAGAACGAGGCGATCGTTTTTGATACGTTGACGACGGACGTTGACGGGACGTCGTACAATTTTACGGGTGTGTCGATAGCGTCTAAAGGATACTTCGTAATCGGCCGTCAAGCGGCGCCGTACGTTAATGCCAGTACCAATTCCACCGGTAATTTGCCGATATCGTCGACCGGCGGTTGGATAAGCGTGAGGCGCGGGAAGGCCGGTGCCGTTATAGATAGGGTGATATGCGGCGGCACGAACTCAGCCGTCGGGTGGCCGGCGGGAATGTCGTCGAGCAGCAAACGGTCGGTGGAGCTCAATAAGGACAAGTACGGGGCCGCGGAGAACAACTTCGGAAAGAATTGGACGGCGGCGTCGGCGGCTATAGACGGAACCGCCATGTACGGGACGCCGGGTAGATAAGCGCCAAATACGGAACCCGTCGCATGCCCCCGCTTGGGGGCATTTTACCGCAATTCCTCCATAATCCTCGCCGTCTCCGTCAATACCCATATTATCCGCCTATAGTGTTGGACATCATCATACTCCAATACCCGATCCTTGCGGTCTTTTAGCCATTTTTGGGCTACTTGGTAACCGCCGATATAGAATCCCCACACTTCTTGCGGGATGCCGTCAAAAAATTGCTTGTCGTTAATCCATACCCGTCCATTACTAGTTTCGCTGGGTTCTTCATATCGTATCTTTTCTACCGTGTCGCTACCCGGAATTTGAAATTTCGCAACGCCGCCGTGCGGCTCAACGCCTTCCAATAAGTGCAATACACGGAGTTTCTCGCCTAATTTTGCCAATCGGCGGAATTGCTTGGCATCTTCGGGATAGGGAACACGCGGAAAATCTATTTTTAGGAACTCTTTGTAACGCTCTCGGTAGGTTGGGGAGTGAAGAACGGCGTAAACGTAATCGAGGATGTCTATCGGGGCAAAAGTCTTTCTATACGAACCGGCTTCTTTTTCTTCAATATATTGTAGGCCTATCCGTTGGGATAGCTCGGCAACGATTGCTTCGTTTAGGTTGGGTTTGCGGGTTTCGCTCAATAACTTTTTATCCTTATCTTGGTAAAGATAGAGCGGAAACACATTACATCCGCCACGATAATATAAATTAATATC
>LIUJ01000163.1:0-1978 GCA_001462255.1 Fibrobacteria bacterium GUT77
TTTCATGGTGAGCCACGCGTCGAGTGCGATCAGTACCCCCAAATACGCCGTTCCGCAGGCGGTTCGGACGTACTTTACGTCCTTATAATATCCGTCGTCTTGCTTCTCCGCCTTTCTCAACGTCTCTTTGGCGTTGTCCATATAGCGGATGGACTCGGCGTGTTCCGCCGATAGGAATATGTTTTGTTCTTCATTGGTCATTTAGGTCTCCGATACGTTTGTTTGGTGAATGTGGCGGTCATCATCCATTAATATAATACATTTGCGGTCGGCGTGTCAAGGTTTTATGTAATTTGCGCCATTATTCCCACCATCCCCATTTTGCGAAATGATTTTTGTCATATTGACGTTAAGAAAAACGTTATTTTTATATTGACCTTCAGACCAACTATGTAGTATATTATTAAATAGTTAACGAATATCTTCACGAAAATCCGATAATAGTTTTCTGTGGATGTGAAATACATGATTAGGAGGCTAAAATGACGGTAGAAGAGCAAAACATTTCTTTGGCGACGGAGTACGCCGAGGCCGTACGCTATATGGACAACGCTGAAGAGACATTGAAAAGTACCGGAAGAGACGGTAGGTGCTATACCGACAGAAAGTACGTTCGAACTGCTTGCGGTACGGCGTATCACGGCGTATTGATTGCCCTTGACGCGTGGTTGAAACATAAGGGAGTCCCGGAATTGAGCAAGAAACAGCGTAAGTCCATAGCGTATTATAAGGACTGTGTAGCCAAGCTCGACAAGAAGATGTTGTCTTCTTTGGAATTGGCATACGATATTTTGCATTTGAGCGGGTATTATGACGGGGTAAAAAGTGTGAAAGTGGTTGAAGAAGGTTTTGAGACCGCCTACGAAATCATCGAAAAAATCAAGCCCGAACACCCCGTTGAAGTCGCGGAAACACGAGGCGATAAGGCTAAAAGGGTGTGGAACCGTATGCTTATCTCTTTGGCCGTTATGTTTATGCGGTGAGGGTTATATTGTTCATTTCATAACACGCTACGAAGTGGCCGTTTCCCAAGTCTTTGAGTTCCGGCGTTTCATTGAGACACCTATCGTTGCGCTTCGGGCAACGCGGGTAGAAGGCGCAACCGCCTTTGTCGGTATTTGTGGCGTTAACCGTATCAACGTTATGCGCATCATCAACCTTATCAATCGGATTAACATTATCAACGCTATTAATAACGCCTTGCCCAACGGTAGGTACGCTCTTTAGCAACAACTCCGTGTACGGATGGGCGTGGGAGGCGAAGATGGCCTCGTTGTCTCCCATCTCCATTATCTTTCCGCGGTACATGACCGCTATCCTATCGGCGATATGCCGCACCACGGCCAAGTCGTGCGAAATGAATAACATCGTTTGATTGTAGCGTCGCTGTAAGTCTTGTAACAAGTTGATGATTTGCGCCTGTATCGACACGTCGAGCGCGCTCACCGGTTCGTCGGCCACTATGAACTCCGGCGACGTCGCTAAGGCGCGGGCTATTCCGATTCGCTGCCGCTGTCCGCCGGAGAACTCGTGTGGGTAGCGGTCTAAGTAGGCTGTTGAAAGGCCTACCCGGTCGAGCAACTCGGCGATCTTAGCGTCGCGTTCCTTTTTGGGGTACAGGTTATGGATGATGAACGGTTCGGAGAGTATCGCCCGCACCGTCATTCGCGGATTCAGCGAACTGTAGGGGTCTTGAAAGACTATTTGCACCAATCGCCGCAACCGCTTGCGTTCGCCGCCGCGAAGGTCGGCCCACTGTGTTGATTTTTCTTTGTAATCGCCGAGGTACATCTTGATTGAACCGGCGGTAGGCTGTATCAGCCCCATGACCGCCATAGCCGCGGTAGTCTTGCCGCAACCGGATTCGCCCACTATAGAGAAGGTCTCGCCGCGCTTTATGTTGAATGAGACGCCGTCAACGGCCTTTGTCCAGCCGGAAATTTTGCCCATCAGTCCGGAGCGGGTAGGGAAGTGCACC
>LIUJ01000163.1:2036-3082 GCA_001462255.1 Fibrobacteria bacterium GUT77
CGGGTAGGGAAGTGCACCCTTAGATTTTGGATGTCGACGCATACATCGCTTGTGGGGGCCGTCGCTACCGTGGTGTCGGCTTCTTGGATGACTTCACTTTGTTCTGCCACGCTTTAACGTTCCCTTAAAACAAGGTTTTTGGATATCGCTCATCCAACTTAATTGTAACCGCTAATTGTAAATATACATTAAAAGGGCGGAAATAACAAAAAAAACATAAACCGACGGCGCGTTTGGGCGCGCCGCCGACAGTTTGTATTTTTCAAAAGTCGCACAAGTCGTCATCATTAAGCGAAATAATGGCTTCGGCGTTTACCGTTTTAGGGGTTTTGGCTACGCGTTTGTCGGGAATGGCCGTGAGGCGCGGTTTTGTAGGCGGGGGTAGTCTGCGTTTGCCGTTGTAGCCGTAATCCGCCGAGCGCGGCGTACCCTCTCCGTTGGCGTTACCGTTGCCCAGTTTGAACTCGCTCACCATGTTTGAGAGTTCCGCGGACTGGCTGTTCAACTCCTCCGCGGCGCTTGCCGATTCCTCGGAGTTGGCGGCGTTGGTCTGGGTTATTTGGCTCATCTGCGCCACGGCGTTGTTCACCTGTTCTATGCCCTGCGCCTGCTCGTTTGAGGCGGCGGCTATTTCCGCGATTAAGTCGCCGACTTTTCCCGTTCGGTCAACTATCCGGCTGAGCGATTTGGCTACCTCCTCCGTGATTTTCACGCCGCCGTCGGCGTTTTGCACCGATTCATCGATCATGCCCGCCGTGTTTTTGGCCGCTTCGGCGCTACGCATCGCCAAATTGCGTACCTCCTCGGCTACGACCGCGAAACCTTTGCCGGCCTCTCCGGCGCGCGCCGCCTCAACAGCCGCGTTTAGGGCCAACAGGTTGGTCTGAAAAGCTATATCGTCGATGGTCTTGATGATTTTCGCGGTGTTGTCGGACGAATGTTTTATGTGGCGAATCGCCTCCGCCATTCGCGTCATCGCGGCGTCGCCCTCGTTGGCGGCGTTGCGCGCTTCGGATGCCAAGAGTTTCGCCTGATTGGAGTTGTCG
>LIUJ01000163.1:3239-4879 GCA_001462255.1 Fibrobacteria bacterium GUT77
TGGAGTTGTCGGCGTTCTGCTTTGTCATGGAGGACATCTCTTCGAGGCTCGAAGACACTTCTTCAAGAGAGCTCGCCTGCTCGCTTGAGCCTTGGGCTAAACTTTGGGCGCCGTTTGCGATCTCCTGGCTTGCGCTCGTTACCTGCGATACGGCTTCGTTTACTTGGCCCAAGGCCTCGTCGAGATTACGTACTACCGTGTTTATGTTGTCTTTCATTGTTGCGAAATCGCCCTTGTAGTTTCCTGTAAGCCTCTGCGTCAAATCTTTGTTGGCCGCCGCTTGAAGTACCTTGCCGCCGTCGTTTATGATGAGTTCGCGCAGGGCATCTATCGTGTTCTTGAGGGCGCTGCTCACCTCGTCTTTGTCGTCTTTATGATTGATGTTCGCGCTTAGGTCGCCGTGCGAAATCTTCTTCATGGTACCTACGACGATGTTCTGCATATCGTCGGCAAAGGCATCCATGGTGTTGGCCATTATTCCGATTTCGTCGCCGCGGTTCAGCCTAAGCCTCGTGTGCAGGTGCCCGCGGCTCATCTCGTTTATCATATTGACGGTGGCGCCTAACGGTTTGCCGATTATTGAGGATATGTATATGCCCAATAGCACCGAAGAGACGGCGCTTACGGCAATGAGAATAATCATTGTTATAAAAATGGTTTTGGCGAGAGCTTCTCCTTTTCCTTGAGCTTGGCGTAGCACATCGGATTTGATCTCCATACATTTTCTCATGTTCCCGGCTATCAAATCCGCCGCCGGTCTCGTGTCTGCCATGTCGGTCAGCAAGTCCGTCGTCGGAGCGCCCCTATCGGCGTCCGCAATCATTTTATACACGTTGGGCCTAAAATTTTTCTCGTATCGACTCACGGCTTCGTCAAACAACGCTTTAACGTCGGGCCTAAAAATGGATTTCCTAAACTTCGCGGCGTTTTCCTCAAAGTTTTTGCTCCATCCGTCCATCGCGTTCTTTGTTTCCCGTATTTTATCTTTGTTGCCGGTGTAAATGACGCAAGCCCTCGCCTCGGCGCGCATGGCATTGACCGACTCCAATATCTCCCCGATGTAGGCCAAAGGTATGCCGTGCTCATCAATGTAGTCGGAATAATCGTTGTTGAGGTTGTTCAAACTGACAATGCTTGTTACGCCGACAACGACGATTAACGCGACGGTGGTACCGAAGCCTACAAGCAATTTCATTGAGACTTTGAGATTCTTCATGGCAAAAAATCCTTTCTATAGGGTTTATTGTTATTATGCGGCACTGCCTTCATTTATCAGGATACGGTTACGGAATTTAAAAAAACAAGTGGGAAATGAAAAAAAAATTCATATTTCGCGTCCGTAAATGCTGTTTTTATAGCTGTATTCCCTGAAACGCGCCTAAAGCGCCGCCGCGCGTTTACGCAAAACAACGATAATAAAAAAACAATAATTTTTCTTGACACCCTAAGCTGCCGTGAATTATCTTTATGGTATGAATTTTTGGGCGGAACGGCAAGATAACCGGTTGCAACACTCTCCCAAACAATATTTGATCGGTAGGGTACTACGGTACTGTGTTTAATTATGTGATGTTGACCATATGGAACTGGTTGACGCCGTGTAATTAAACGTTCGATTAATAATGATGGTTTTAACCGTG
>LIUJ01000163.1:5211-6317 GCA_001462255.1 Fibrobacteria bacterium GUT77
GGGCGCGTCCTCCCCTACAGTCTATGTTGTCTAAATTAAACGTACCTTTAATTTATACACTTAGTACCCCTCTCAATTCGCTCCATTCGCAATATTTACCTCATAATAACTGTCTAAATTAAACCTACGTTTAAATTAGACATTTTGTTGACATTTTCCATACTATATTAAGGAGCTTTTTTGGTGAAACGGATAACGATATTTCTGCTTGCGGCGTTGCTTGCCGGCGCTAACCCTATTTACGCGCAGTCGGGAGAGCCTACGCATGAACTTGAAAATATCGTAGCCGATAGCGCCGCCGCGCCTGAAACCGCGCCTCAAGCCGTATCTGAAGAGGTCGCGCCGCCGCCTTTAGTTGTTGAGACGTCCCCGTCGTACCGGTTGGTAGTGAATTTTGAGGAGAATAGCCTCGAATTGGCGCCGCTGTCCGCCGCGGCGCTCGACAGTATGTCCGTCCTGTTCGCCAAACATAACCGTAACCGTTACGAGGTGCACGGTTACTCTTGCCCTACCATAGCCGGCCAAAAGGTAATACGGCTCTCGCTCCAACGCGTGGAGCGCGTGGTGGAACACTTGATGTCACTCGGCATTCCCGGCGAAAACATCCTGACGGTAGTGAACACTCCCAAAACCGTAGGCGGAACGAAACCATGCGCGGACGATAGGCAGGTAGACATAATCTCTACCGGCACGCACTGGCGCATAGACGAACTGTCCGCGAAACAGGCCGAGCTCCAAGCGGCCGTGGCGGCCGGGGCCGACCCCCGCTTGGCGGATAGCCTAAAGGCGGAGATGGCGGAACTCAAACGTAAGTTAGCTGAAGCCACCGCGTCGCCCGCCGCCGTTGCCCCCACCCCCGCCGCGCCGGAACCGCCTCCGGTTCAACCCGTAAAAGCGGAGGAGGGAAAACAGGCTGTAGCGGTCTACATGGCCGGCGCCGAACCCCCCGCCGCCAAAGGCGTACACACGATAATGGGCGGCGAGCTGGCGAGGGTTTTGAGCGAGAGCGACAAGTACACCGCCGTAGACCGCACGGAAGCCATCCTGCAACAATTAGACAAGGAACACGTCTATCAACGTAGCGGCGCGGTAGACGACGACCAAAT
>LIUJ01000163.1:6421-7086 GCA_001462255.1 Fibrobacteria bacterium GUT77
CGCCGTAGACCGCACGGAAGTCATTTTGCAACAATTAGACAAGGAACACGTCTATCAACGTAGCGGCGCGGTAGACGACGACCAAATCAAAGCCATCGGCCACCAACTCGGCGTGCAATACCTGTGCATATCGAACATAAACCCCGTGGGCAAACGCTACTACCTTGATACGCGCCTTGTCGATATTGTCACCGCCGAAATCGCCCGCTCCGTAACGGCGACGAGCACGCTAAAAGACGCCGGCGAGATGGCCAAAGTAGGCCGCAACATAGCCCTCGAACTGTTGGAAGCGGAAAAGACGATGAAACAACGGAAGTTGAGAAAAACGATATTCCGCTACACGGCAATAGGTCTCGACGTCTTAGGCGCGGGAATTTTAGCGTATGGATATTATGAGAACGGTAACGTAGTCAAGCACACGGAACCCGTTTCAACGCCCGCCAACCCCGGCCCGTCCGGCCTTGGCCAAATATCCAACGGCCCCGAAGCCAAAAGAGCCGTAACAAGGCGCAACGCCGCCTACATAGTAGGCGGGGTATTGGTCGCGGCGGGTGTGTCGATACACATTGTATTTTAACGATTGATATGATTAAGATTGACGTTGAACGGTAATCATCGAGATTGCTTCGTCGCTACGCTCCTCGCAATGACGGTCATTGCGAGCG
>LIUJ01000163.1:7218-10045 GCA_001462255.1 Fibrobacteria bacterium GUT77
GAAGCGAAGCAATCTCGATGATTCGAAATTAAACGTTGAATAAGAATAAAAGAGTACAACCCAAAAGGCAGAATCAAAATGAGAAACAACAATGCCACAAAGCGTGTTGACCGTCGCGGCGGAGTGATGATTTTATTCGTAGCCGCGTTAGTATCCGCCCTCCTCACCTGTGAGAAAGTCCCCGACTTCTGCGGTACGGGCGAGCTTTACGATCCGAGTTGCGCGTTCTGCTTCGGTAGCCGCGCGTACCCGCTGTGCAGCAACGGGAAATACAACCCGCTCGTTCAGGGATGCGACTCGACCACCAACGTTATCGGCACGCGTTGCGCGAATGGGTCGGTCGTTCCTCTCGGCACGCCGTGCGGGGGGTACACGCTGACGGTAGCCGCCACCCCCGCCGACGCCGGCGACGTTACGTACACGCCGCCCGCCGGAACTACGTACCGCGCCGATGAAACGGTTGTGCTAAGCGCGTCGCCCCGCGATAGAAACGAGTACGAATTCGCGGGTTGGGCCGGAGCGCAACCTACCGGAGGCGCGTTGGGCGCGATGTACCACATGAAGAATAGCGGCAGTAATCCGCAAGTAACGATAGTCGCGATGTTCAAACCGAAAACCGCCGGTAAGCTGATAGCGGACGCGTTTCCGCAAGGGGCGGGTGAAGTTACGCGCAATCCTCCAAAAGATATCTATGATAAAGGAGACGCGGTAACGGTAACCGCGCGGGAAAACGCGGGATACGCGTTTGACGGCTGGTCGGGCGCGAGTACATCTAAAAATCGGTCGGTAACGATTACAATGGACGACGATAGCAAAACGCTTGTCGCGATATTTACACCCGTGGTTCACACGCTTAAGGCGACCGCAAACCCCGCCGACGGCGGCGCGGTGTACATCAACAATACGGCAATGCTCGGCGGCGAGTCGAGAGACGTAGGCGCGGAAGTATCGTTGTGGGCGATGCCCAACGAAGGGTACGCGTTTTCGCGCTGGACGACCGGGGGCGGAGCGACGTTTACAGACGCGGGAAATCCGAATACGGTAGTTACGCTTGATGCCGACAACCCTACGATAACGGCGGTATTTACGCGTGGAGGCGGGGGAGCGGTTACTACGGAACCGCCGCCGCCTGATACATATAGGCTGACAATAAACAAAAATATAGAAGGTTGCGGAAACGTGTCGCTTTACCCGGAAGGCCCAACCTACAACTCCGGGACGCGGGTGATCGCTACAGTTATGATGAACGCGAGTACGGAGTGTAAGTTTTTGAGATGGACGGAAGCTGGGTCAACAATATCTACGGAGACGTCGGTGACGATAATGATGGTAGGGAATAAGACGGTGACGGCGGTGTTTGAGAAAGATGGCGTGACGCCGCCGGAACCTAAGGCGTTTACCGTAACGTTCGACGCCAAAGGCGGGACGGTAACGCCAACGTATGGCACCACGAGCACCGGCGGAAAACTTGCGCAACTACCAACGCCTACAAAAACCGATTACACGTTTGACGGATGGTACACGGCGGAATCGGGCGGCGATGAGGTGACGGTAAATACGGAGTTCATTGATGACGCTACTGTTTACGCGCGGTGGACGTTTGTGGGGGCGGGGGTTCAAAAGTACAAGGTGACGGTTTCATATCCTCTGTCTATATTTTCAAAAGGCGAATATGCGGCGGGCACGGAAGTCAGCATATCGATGCCCAATTTATACGTATCACCGATGGAAACTTGCCGACTATTCACAAGATGGACAACCCAAAGTGCCGGTGTTGAATTTGTCAACGAGAACGACACATCGACTTCGTTTACCATGCCGGCGAATGATGTAACGGTAACCGCGGCGTATAATGACTGGATCTACGGAGTACGTGTTTTAACGCTTTATGAAAGCAGAGGTACCGTAAGTCCGGCGTCACAATTGAATGTTGCTCCGGGGACGCGGGTCAACATAACGGCTACGGCGAATCCCGGTTATACGTTTGACCGATGGGGCCCCTGCGACTACGGCCATCCTTGCCTACTAACCGAATGCCAAGGTGGAGATACGAGTACAATTGGCGACCCGAATAGCGCTTCTACATATATTGATGTAAGAGGGTGGCTTACCGTGGTAGCGTATTTCAAGTCAACATCCGGTAAGAGTGAAGTTGTCGGCGATACGCTTATTGACGATAGGGACGGTAAACGATACAGGATTGTTGATATAGGTAGTCAAACGTGGATGGCGGAGAATTTGAACTATCAGCCGTTAAGCGGTAATAGTTGGTGTTATGAGGATAACTATTCTTATTGTAGTCAATACGGTAGGTTGTATGATTGGGCAACGGCGATGGACATAAATACATCCTACAATATCAATATGTGGAAAGGTAGTGATGGTAGTGATGTTAAACATCAGGGAGTCTGTCCGTCGGGTTGGCACTTGCCGTCGCTTGCGGAGTGGACTACGTTGGTTAATTATGTCGGTAGCAGTGCCGGATACAAGCTGAAGTCTACGAGCGGTTGGTACGGTAATGGTAATGGGGCGGATGATTACGGCTTTTCGGCTCTGCCTGGCGACGGTCGCTACTCCGACGGTGGTATCCACATGACTAACATTGGCAACAACGGTGCCTGGTGGACGGCTACTCAGTATGATAGCGATTTTGCGTACCGCCGGAGCATTGGCTACGATAACGACTACGTGTACGAGGACGCCATCAGCAAGAACGACGGCTTCTCGGTTCGTTGTATTCAGGACTGATCCGCCCCATCCCTCACAACTCACAGGGCGTCCGCTCCCGGTCGCCCCCCCGTGAGTTGTATCTACACCAGTTGCAACT
>LIUJ01000164.1:0-815 GCA_001462255.1 Fibrobacteria bacterium GUT77
AAACGAATTTGACTTTAATAATTTAATTTTAAGGGCTATATGGACAATTCAAAAATTCTGATAATAATCCCGACGTACAACGAGCTTGAAAACATCACGCTCATCATCCCGGAGATTAAGAAGTCTCTGCCGGGGGCGCACGTCCTCGTCGTGGACGACTCCTCCCCCGACGGGACGAGCGCCGCCGTCAAGAATATGGCCGCCGGCGGGATAGACGGTCTCTTCGTCCTCGACCGCGCCGCCAAACAGGGTTTGGGCCGCGCCTACATAACCGGCTTCAAGTGGGCGCTGGAGCGCGGTTACGAGTACGTCTTCGAAATGGACGCCGACTTCTCGCACAACCCGGAGTACCTGCCAAAGTTCATAGAAGCGGCGGAGAAGGCCGACTTGGTAATAGGCTCCCGCTACATAAACGGCGTAAACATAGTAAACTGGCCGATGTCGCGCCTGTTGCTAAGCTACTTCGGAAACATGTTCGCCCGATTGGTAACCGGCCTGCGCATAGCCGACAGCACCGGCGGCTTCAAATGCTTCCGCCGAGCCGTATTGGAAACGCTCGACCTAAACGCCATAGCCTCCTCCGGCTACTCGTTCCAAATAGAGGTAAACTTCTTCGCCTGGAAGAGCGGCTTCAAAATAAAAGAAATCCCGATAATCTTCACCGACCGCCAAAGAGGCGTGTCAAAAATGTCAACCAAAATAATAAAGGAAGCGGCGCTATTGGTATGGAAGTTACGCGTGATGTCGCTTTTCAGGAGGAAGCGAAAGAAAAAATGTCTGAACTGTGATTAAATATGATTAAAATGATTAACTAT
>LIUJ01000164.1:1013-8818 GCA_001462255.1 Fibrobacteria bacterium GUT77
GTCAACAAACATCCAAAACAAAAAAGATATATTAATATCTATCGTCATAGTAAACTACAAGGTCCCCTACTGTCTTATAGAGGCCCTGCACTCTCTGCGTTTGGCTAAGCTTTATGATCGTTGCGAGGTGATAATCATCGACAACGCTTCCTGCGACGGTTCGCGCGATATTGTGGTTTCAAAGTTTGAGGACGCGCGGCGGATACAGTGGATACAACTCAAAACCAACATCGGTTTCGGCAAGGCCTGCAACATCGGCGTGGAGGCCGCGCGCGGGGAGTACCTGCTGTTTCTAAACCCGGACACGGTCATCTCCGCCAACACGCTCTCCGACGCGGTGGGGTTCATGGAGACGCACCCCAAAGCCGGACTCATGGGGCCCAAGATTCTTAACCCCGACGGCACGCTCCAGCTCAGTTGCCGCCGCTCCATCCCCACGCCGGCCGTGGCGTTTTACTACTTCGCCGGCTTGAGCTACGTCTTCCCCAAAAGTAAGCGCTTCGGGCGCTACCACCTGACCTACATGGATGAGGACACGATGGCGCGCGTGGACGTGATATCCGGGTCGTTCATGTTCATGCGGCGGGCGCTCTTCAACGAAATAGGCGGGTTTGACAAACGCTTCTTCATGTACGGTGAGGACATAGATTTATGCTACCGGATAACCCACGCCGGGCACGAGGTATGGTACTACCCGCAAATTAAGATAGTCCACCAAAAGGGAAAGAGCTCCTCCAAACGCAAAATCCGCTCGCGTTTTTACTTCTACGAGGCGATGCTCATCTTCTTCCGCAAGTACCGCACGTTGCCGGAGATGGTTTTTCCGTGGTGGCTGATATGGGTAGGGATCGTTTTTCAGGGGGCGCTGAACATCGGCTCGATCATAGCGCGTTCGGCCGTCGCGCTACTCATGGACACCGTCGCGATAAACGCCGCCGCGTGGGTGGGGCTGGCGCCGCTTTCCAAGTATCTGACCGGACAGTCGATCTACGGCAATGAGTCGATACTGCCGTTTGTGGGCATACACTCCTTGATGAGCGTCGCGTTTCTGTCACTGTTCGTTTACAACGGCATCTACACCGCAAAAAACTATTCGATAAGGAATATCGTTTTTTCGGGACTGCTGAGCGGCGCCCTGTTTTTGTCCTGGGTACACTTCCTAACGCCGTACGACGTTAAGGCGTTCGGGATAGCGACCGGTTCGGCGTTGGTCGCGTCTATACTTTGGCGCGAGACGTTGCCGCTTTTGATTAAGGGTTTGCGGGGGCGGATATTCGCTCCGGAAAGTGCGCTCGTCGTAGGACACGACGAGGACATCGCCCGCTATGTAAAAAGCGCGAACGGCAAGCGCGGCGCCCCGCGTGTCGCCGGCCTGATCCGTATCGAAGAAGCGTCGGAGTGCGTCGGGAAGGCGCAAATAGAGGGATACCCCGTACTCGGCGGCATAAACGATTTGGCAAAAACACTGTCGGCGAGCAAAGTAGACGTCCTGCTGATAGCGGCGGCGCGCCCGTGGTACTCGGAGATCATCAACATTTTGGTAAAGTACCGGAACAGCGGAGTGGAAATTAAGTGGGTGGCTATGGAGTGAGCGCGGTTGCCCGCGATAAAGAAAAGCGTTTTCATATAACAACGACGGAAGGATTTTTTATGCGTTCGTTTACACGGAGAATCTGTTTGTTTTTGTTGACGGCGGCGTTTGCCGCGGCGGCCGCGGCGCAGGCGCAAGACGCGAAGTTGCCCAAAATCGCCGGTTACGCCTACGGAGCCAAAGACCCCGCCGTAAGCAGAGCGACGGCCACCAGACTGGTCACTGCCTTTGTCAACAGCGGACATTACAAGGCTTCGGAAGCGTACAGAGAATTCTTCGAATACGCCGCCGACGGGTACACCTACACCCCAAAACCCGTCAGCGTAGCACAATTCAGACTCATGGGACAACAGTTCGGCATAGACTACATCTGCGTGGCGGAAGTCGCGACCATCTTCGGCGAGGAACGCATATTCGCCCACCTGATAGACGTGAAAACGGCCAAAATCATCGCGATGGCCGCCGGCGACACGCCGCTAAGAAGGCCGGCCGACCTGACCGCCGCGTCAAACCAAATCGTTACGACAATGCTGAAAAACATAGCGGCGACGACCCAGCAACTATCCATGCCCAAGGTACCGCCGGTACTGACACCGGCCCCATGCCAACCCGTCGAAGCCGTCGACACGACGCAAACGACGGATTCCACCGCGAATCGCAAAACGCCGCCGGCGCGGATAGCCAAAAACGGACTCTCATTAGGATACGGTTACGACCCCGAACTGTACATCCTGCAACTCGGATTCGTCCAAACCCGCACGATAATTCCAAAAACGCTGTCTTTCGCGTGGGAAGCCAACGTTTGGGGCGGCGCCTGGAGCGGAGATAAACACAAAGGCGACTATAGCTACGGCGCGAATATCCCGCTACTCTGCCAACTTGACATAAGCGCGTTCTCTATAGAAGCAGGAGCGCAAATAGGCGGACTCTTTTACAACAGCGTCAAAGACACAAAATTCACGGTCGGAGCAATCGCCGGAGCGGGAATCTCACCGCACGATATGCTAAGGATTTACTCTCGCTTCAGCTACAACTACGGTAAGCTGAAATACTATTCGCTGACGTTTGGGGTGCGAACACTGTTTTAGACCGGTCGGCGTTTCGGCTGGATACGAAAAAAGTTGGTTTAAATAGGTTGTTATTCTTCGAGATTAAACGTTGATATTTGCCATTTACTCATAAAAATTGAACGACGGAGGATTGGTTGATATGAATACGCTCGCGCTTATTACAAAACTAAGACGGGTTAGGCGGCAACTGATAACGGCGGCGGCAATGGCGGCGATTGCGGCTATCGCCGCGGGGTGCGGCTTGGATAGCATAGGAGAGGCGTTGCTGAAGGATCAGGAGGGAAAAAGGCCGAATACGACGTTGCCGAACGATACATCGTCGAACAACCGCGGTGATGAATCCGTCTTGATTGGGGATTGGGAATTGGATGAAGACAATACGTACATTTTGACCTTTGGGGAAGACGGCGGTTTAGGCAACAGTAGCGGTGCGTACATCAAGAATCTCCCTTATGACAGTACGCGGTGGAGAATTGATGATGATACGGGCTTATTGCTCTTATTGGGGTTAAATTGTCATGACGCGGAATGTTTGTCTTATGATACCGCCTATATAGCAAAACTCGCATACGAATTATTAAACGACAACAATACGTTACGAATTACCGACGCGGACAATCCCGATGCCGAGCGGGATGTGTGGACGCGGCGGAGATCGGAAGGCGAGGATGAATAAAATGCGGCGATATCATTATCATTCATCGGCAACGGTTTTAACGGCGTTACTGATTGCGGTAACGGCGTCTTTATCCGTCGTCGTCACCGCCCAGCCCATGCCGCCCGCGCCGTCTATACCGACGCCGTCCGTTTCCGCCATTGCCCCGGTTCCTATCGCCGACCGTCCCAAGATTGCCGTTTACGTTTTCGGCGCCGAGGATCCGGCGATCAACAAGGCGATGGCGACGCGTTTGATCGCGGAGTTGGCCAACACCGGACGTTATCAGACGGCGGATAATTACAGGGAGTTTTTTGACCGGGTCACGGCGGAGCCTAAGGGCGCCGCGGGGATTATAAGCTCCAAGCAGATGGCGGTTTTGGGGAAGCGATTCGGGATGGAGTACGTTTGCGTGGCGGAGTTTATAACAGCTTTTGGGGCGAGGCAGGTGTCGGCGCATATTTTGGGGGTAAACGACGGCGGTATTTTGGCCATGGGCGGCGGTAGCGCGGTGATTAGGACCTTCGCGGACTTGACAGTCGCGGCGGAGCAGATAGTCAACGCGATGTTTTGGGGAGCGGATCCGCCGGGTTCCGCGTGGGCACCGCCGGTGTCGGCGGCGGGGTCTATGCTTGCCGGTACAAACACCGGGGTAGCGGAATTTACCGATTTTAGGGACGGCAAGATATACAAAACGATCACCGTCGGGGGTGTGGCTTGGATGGCGCAGAATCTTAATTATGTGGTACCGGTCGGTTCTTGGTGCTACAATAACGACAATTCCAATTGCAACGCATACGGCAGGTTGTACGACTGGAACGCGGCCGGCGCGGCCTGTCCGTCGGGGTGGTATCTTCCGTCTCGTTTGGAGTGGAACGACTTGGTCGCGACGACCGGCGGTTCCGCCGCGGCGGGTCAGAAACTCAAATCGATAACCGACTGGAACCTTGGTAGCAGCGGATTGGACGATTACGGTTTTTCGGCGTTGCCGGGGGGTAGCCGCGATGTCGGCGGCAAGTTTGCCGGGATAAACGGCGGCGGTTACTGGTGGACAAGCACGCCGGACACAACCGGTAGCGCCTACTACCGGCACATAAGCCACGACCGTAGCGATGTCGACGAGCGCTCCGGCAACGCCAATCAGGGGATTTCCGTGCGTTGCGTTCAGAGGTAATCGGCTCATTTTAGAATGGGTTTTAAAAAAAATAAAAAAAGTCTTGACACGCGTCCGCGATTTTATTATTTTATATATTCAACGCGAGAGTAGCTCAGTGGTAGAGCTCCACCTTGCCAAGGTGGCTGTCGCGGGTTCAAGTCCCGTCTCTCGCTCCAATTTTGTATGTTTTCCGTCAGCGGCGGCTAAACCCCGCATCTTTCGACCGTAGGGTTTCTTTCATCGGGAAGAATCCCTATTTTTTTCGGCGGCATAGCCAAGTGGTAAGGCAGAGGTCTGCAAAACCTTTATCTCCAGTTCAAATCTGGATGCCGCCTCTTTTTAATCTTGTGATTCTTATCAACGGCTTTAATAGGGGCTCCGCCAATGCGCAAAGTAGCCACCGACCGGATAACTTTGGGCGACGTAGTCGCCGCCGAGGTGACAAGCCCATCCGGGAATATCCTGATGAAGAAGGGTACGGCGATCACTCCGGCTATGGGCAGGCGGTTGCGCAACTGGGGCATCGCCTATGTCTACGTAGAGGGCGAGGAGGGTCGCGGCGGAATCTCCGGATCAAAAACTCGGACGGCGGTAGAGACAAAGAGCGAACTTTACGATATGTTCTTCGGCACGTTGGACAGCGTTAATATGCGGAAGATTTTCGACGCCGTTTGCGCCCACAAAATCCGGCAACAAGGCGGGGAGTAAATATGCCGACACCCACACGCGGCGATATCTCCACGCGGCTACACGCCTTAGGCGGGTTACATACCATAAAAAACCTACAGACACAACCGGCCGTCATAGCGCGAATCACGCAAATGCTGCAAAACCCGACCACAAACGCCGAGGAACTCGGTTTGGCAATCAGAACCGACCAGGGGCTTACCACAAGGGTGCTAAGGCTCGTCAATTCCGCCTTCTACGGCTTCCCCGGCAAAATCGGGAGCATTAGCCACGCCGTAGTGCTACTTGGCTTCTCCACGGTAAAGAACATCGTCCTCACCGCCTCCGTGCTCGACATCTTCAAAACAAACAGCGGCGGCAAGTTCAACGCGCGAGAGGTTTGGAAACACTCCCTCGCCTGCGGCGTAACCGCCCAATGCCTAGCCCGCGTAGTCGGGTACGAGTTTCAAGAGGAGTGCTTCGTAGCCGGCCTACTGCACGACATCGGCAAGGTGGTACTCTTCCAACTGGCGCCCGACGACTTTGTCCGCGTGGTCGATTGCGCCGACAGAACCAAAACACTATTTTACGACTCGGAATGCAAACTTTTGGGGATAAACCACCAAGAGATCGGCGGTATGCTCATAGAACAATGGCGCCTGCCCGCAAAAATTCTAAGTGCCGTCTCGTCGCACCACAATCCGGCGGCTGCGGAAGACGACGACTCCAAGCTAACGGCCATAGTCCACTGCGCAGACATCTTCGCCAGAGCGCTCGGCTACGGAAACGGCGGCGACAAAAAAATCCCCCCAATCAGCGACTCCGCGTGGGACACGCTTAACCTAAACGGCGTAAACTTGGAACGATTATTCGATACAATATGGAGCGAGTGGGAAAAGGCGGAAGCTTACGTTCAAGAAGTATGAGCGCTTTTCGCAAATTACCCCTACCCTTTAGCGGCCTCCGCCGCCTCTTTAGCCGCTTTCTTCTCCGCCAGCCTCCTCTCCCTCTCCTTCTCCGCCGCCTCCCTCTCGGCCTTCTCCGCGTCCGCCCTCGCCTTCGCAACCTTGCTAAGTTCCTCGCTGATCAACATGAAACGCACCTGATCGCGAAACTCCTCCTTCATCTTAAATTCCGGAGGCATACGAAAATAGCGGGACAGCACCCACACCAAGACAAGAACGAAGACGGTTATACCCAAGGCTATAAGCGATACGGGAGCAAAGAGTTCGGATATTACATTCATTTACCCACCCGTATCTCCTGCCATATATTATTGTATAACTCCAAATATCCCCCCAGGTCCTCCTTAAACTCCGAATTTTTCAGCATATCGCTTATTTGGTAGTGCGGCGTCACCTTCATGTGGTTTCTCGCCGGAACGTTTATCGACGGTAGCATAAAAAAGTCCATTACCTTAGCGTAAACCGCCGGCTCGTGGATGTAGTTGATGAACTGATAGGCCAAATCTATGTTCTTAGCCCCCTTTAGGATTACCATGTTGTCCATGTACATCGGCCCACCCTCTTCGGGAATGAAGAACTCCGCGTCCTTAGCGGCGTTCTCGTCCAATTCGGAAAACACGTTCTCCGCGTAGCCGTGAACCGCCCAAAACTCACCCGCCGCGAAACCCTTGCCGAAGGCCTCGGAGTCGAACTTCACCACGCCCTTCTTCCACTCCATAACCAACTCCTTCGCCTTCATCAATTCCGCCGTATCGGTGGAGTTGACCGAATAACCCAGCGTCTTGAGGGCGGCGCCGAGCACCTCCCGCATGTCATCCAACATCGTTACGCGCCCCTTAAGAGCGGGGTTTTCGAGGATCCGCCAACTCTTCACGTACTCCGGGACGTTCTTCTTGCTGACTGATATGCCGGTGGTACCCATCGCGTAGGGAACGCTGTACTTAAGCCCCGGGTCGAACTTTATGAGCGGCAGCACCGATTCGTCCAAGTTGGCGAAGTTCGTAAGGCGGCTCTTGTCGATCTCCTCCAACATCCCATCGCTTATCATTAAGGAGACGTGGTCGCCGGAGGGGAAGACGAGGTCGTACTTGCCGCCGCTGACCTTCAGCTTGGCGTACATCTCCTCGTTGGACGCGTACATGTCGTAGACGACCTTCACGCCGTAGCGCTTCTCGAACTCCTTTATCACCTCTTCGGGGATATAGTAGGTCCAGTTGTAGATGAAAAGCTTGGGTTTGGACGATCCGCAACCGAGAACGAAGGTCGACAGAACGATAGCGGCAATCACGACGGTACTGACGGCAACGGTACGGATGATTCTTTTCATGGTTTCCTCCAAAGATAAAGTCAATTTTTTATAATCATTAATTGATAAATATAATTAATCGGCGGCGGAAATTACAATTTTTTATCCCTAATCCTACTTCTGAAACATATACTTCACCACGTTTCGCGACAGCGCCGCCAACACTACCGTACCGGCTATTACCACTACGGAGAGCGCGTTTATCACCGGCGATACCCCGAAGCGGATCATCGAATAGATGTGCAGCGGCAGCGTTGACGAACCGGGGCCGGAGACGAAGAACGTTATCACGAAGTCTTCAAGCGACAGCGTTACCGCTATCAGAAAACCTGAGACGATTCCCGGAAAGGCCGCGGGTAGAATTACTTTGGAGAGCGCCTGCAACTCTTTGGCGCC
>LIUJ01000164.1:9104-9633 GCA_001462255.1 Fibrobacteria bacterium GUT77
TCGGGGATCAACATGGGAATAAACGCCGCCGTGCTTATCGCCTTTTTGAATTTGAAGTTGTACCAATAGAGGCCTATCGCCCCAAGCGTCCCTATAGCGGTGCTGACGGTGGCCGACGTTACGGCTATTATCGCGCTGTTCCAAAAGGAGTGCCACAGATTTTCGGAGCTGAAGAACAATTCATTGTACCAACGCAACGAGACTCCGCTCCACGCCATCATCTTGCTGTCATTAAACGAATAAATGACGAGAATGACAAGCGGCATATATAGGAATATCACCGTAAGCGTGAACATCCCGAGCGAAAATTTTCCGGTTGGCTTCGCGCTTCTCATACCGTAGCCTCCGTTCCCGTCGAAGCCTTTTGTGTTGATACCGTTGTTGACGTTGTCGACGCGGAAGTAGCTTTCTTTTTAAGTTGCCCCTCCCTCGCCGATTCCATAGGCGAGCGGTTGAGCCACATAAAGAGCATAACGCCGAGCGTCGTCAATAGCGTAAGCGCCATTGATATCGACGAGGCGAGCGGCCA
>LIUJ01000164.1:9888-11140 GCA_001462255.1 Fibrobacteria bacterium GUT77
ACGGCGTAGTTGCCGAAAGCCGGAATGAAGGTGAAGAGCACCGCGGTCGTTATCCCGCCGCGAATATTGGGCAATAGAATACGCATCGTCGCCGTCAACTTAGTCGCCCCGAGGTCGCGAGCCGCCTCAACTAATGAAAAATCGAATTTTTCTATAGTCGAGTAAAGCGGCAGTATCGCAAATGGTAAGTATGTATAGACCGTGACTAAAATCACCGCGTTGGTATTATACAAAAACTGTATATGCTCACGTATCAACCCCATCGAAAGCAACGTGCTGTTCAGAATGCCGTTATTACCCAGTATCGCCATCCACGCGTATACCCGTATCAAAAAATTCGTCCAGAACGGGACTATCACCAATAGCATGTATAGATTCTTATGTTTACTGCGCGCCATAAAATACGACGCCGGAATCGCGAGCGCCACCATCACCGCCGTTGACGCGCAGGCTACCCAAAGCGTGTTAAACGCTATTTTGAAGATTGTCGGATTGTATAGCGCCCGAAATGCGTCCAACGAAAATTCGTATACAACCCCGCCGTTGAAACCTTTTTTCAAAAAACTGTAGTAGATGATGATACTGACGGGAATGACAAAGAACACCCCCAGCCACACGGCTAAAGGCGCGACGTAGGCGGGGCCGTAGTTCCTCTTCACGGTTTCTCCACCTCCACAACGTAGCCGTCGTTGTCGTTCCACCAAATGAAGACTTTATCTTTCCAATTGATGGCCTTCTCGTCCATAAAAAATTTGACGTGCTGCCTGAACACCCTAAACAACGCGCGTTCGCTCACCCGCACGAAAAATTTGCTTTGGAAACCGGAGTAAATTAATTCGTCTACACCGCCCTCAAGCAGGTTCATGTAATCGACCGGGGCGGACGGTTTGTCCGATGAAATGCGTATCTTCTCCGGACGTATCGTAACTTTCACCTTGTCGCCCACGGTAAGCGGCTTGTCTTGGTAGACGAACAGCGTGCCGATGTCAGGAAAGTCGACCTTCGCGTGCTTGTCGCCGATGACCTCCGTCACGGTGCCGCCGATGTAGTTCGTCTCGCCTATGAAGTGCGCCACGAACGGGTCGCTCGGGCTCTCATATATTTCAAACGGCGTGCCGACCTGCACAACCTGCCCCTCGTTCATCACCGCGACGCGGTCGGAGACGCTGAGCGCCTCCTGCTGGTCGTGGGTGACGTATATAAAGGTAATGCCGATCTTGTCGTGGATGGCGTCGAGCTCTATGAGCATGTG
>LIUJ01000164.1:11379-12112 GCA_001462255.1 Fibrobacteria bacterium GUT77
CGCGTCGAGCGCCGAGAGCGGCTCATCCAATAGGAGGACGCTCGGCTCGTTTATTAGGGCACGGGCTATGGCTACCCGCTGCCTCTGTCCGCCGGAGAGTTGCGCCGGAAGTTTCTTGCCCTCCTTGGGTAGTTTGACGAGCTCCAAAAACTCCTGCACTTTGGTTTTGACGACGGAGTTCTCCACCTTACGGAGACGTAGGGGAAAGGCCACGTTCTCGAAGACGGTCAGGTGGGGGAAGAGCGCGTAGGATTGAAAGACCGTGTTGACCGGCCGCTTGTTGGCGGGTAAGGGCACCACGTTGCGTTCATCGAGGAGCACCGCCCCCGCCGACGGGTCCTCAAATCCCGCGATTATGCGCAAAAGAGTGGTCTTGCCGCAACCGGATGGGCCTAAGAGCGAGTAAAACTCGCCCTTTTTGATGTCGATGGAGACGCTCTTCAGCGCGTGGAAATCGCCGAAGTACTTTTCTACGCCGCTTATTGCGACCTGGCTTCCCTTCACGGAGACGCTCCGTTTCGTAGTCTGTGGAGTCCTTGGGCCGGGCGTATCGCCCAATGCCCGATTGATATACAATATAATTAATCGGCGGGCATTGTAATGAATTTTTTTGGATTAACGCGACCGAGTATAATCGGGCCTATAACCTTCGGTCAGGTTTTTAAATGACGCAACGCGTACATTCGGCGATTTTTTGTTTCTGCCGCCACCCATAATGTATATTAATTATAGG
>LIUJ01000165.1:0-190 GCA_001462255.1 Fibrobacteria bacterium GUT77
CACAAGGCCGGCAAGAGTGCCGTTCAATGTCATTGACACATCCGGCTTTTTGTAGCGTATCCACGTAATGAGCATGACAAAGACTGTGGCTGTAGCCGCAGCCAGGTTCGTCGTAACGAAAATACTGCTGGCGGACACGATTGCATCACCCGTCATTGAAGTAGTAGAGCCGCCGTTAAATCCGAACCAG
>LIUJ01000165.1:440-664 GCA_001462255.1 Fibrobacteria bacterium GUT77
CGATCTTCGCGCCCACGAAAGCGGCCACGCCGCCGACCAGGTGTACGGCGGTAGAGCCTGCAAAGTCATGGAACCCGAGCTGCGAAAGCCAGCCGCCGCCCCATATCCAATGGCCCGAGATCGGATAAATCAGGGCGCTAATCACAAGGCTGTAAATACAGTACGCCGAAAATTTTGTCCTTTCCGCCATTGCTCCCGATACGATGGTCGCAGCCGTCGCGCAG
>LIUJ01000165.1:989-2202 GCA_001462255.1 Fibrobacteria bacterium GUT77
AGCGAAGCCGGCCTGCATAAAGAACACCAGGGCGGCCGCTATGAGCGTCCACATAGTGTCAATACCAGAAAATTCCATACAAATCCTCCTAAATAAAAATTAAGGCGTATGTCCCCTGTAAGAACACACGCCTTTGTGTGCTAAAAAAACTTAACCATGTTAACGGTCAGGTTAAATCACGCTAAACAGCATCTGGCCGTATGTCGGGAACGGCCAGTATTTTTTTGCCACCAGCGTTTCAAGCCCGTCAACGTCAAGCCGAAGTTCCTGCATCGCGGTAAAAACTTTCTCACGGTAAAAACGCGCATGAGCCGCGATGTCCCCCTCTTTGGTCTCCAAAAGCGCGCTTTCCAGCGCGGACAATTTTGTAAGCAGGCTGGCTGAAAGTTTTGAGATATTGCCAATCAGATTTTCCTCCAGCGAAGAATCGTAATACCCCAGCGCTTTCTTCTGCGTAAGAAGTTTCGTCAAATCCTTCTGGTAATCCACGCAGGCGGGAATTATATCCCTCTTCACCATATCCACCATGGTAAGCGCCTCAATATTGATTGTCTTACAATAAGCCTCCATAAGGATTTCATACCGCGAATGAAGCTCAGTCTCCGTAAAAACATGGTGTTTGGTAAACAGCTCAATGCTCTTTTTGGAAATAAACTCAGGCAGCGCGTCAACGGTGGTTTTCAGGTTGGACAACCCGCGCTTCTGCGCTTCGATTACCCACTCTTCCGCATAGTTATTGCCGTTAAATATGATCCGTTTGTGTTCGCTGATCGTTTTCTTTACCAATGCCGCAATGTCGCCGTTGAAATTCTTCGATTTCTCAAGAGAGTCCGCAAACTGCCGCAGACTTTCGGCGACAATTGTGTTTAATACGATGTTCGGCCCGCCGATTGAGAACGCCGAGCCAACCATACGGAACTCAAACTTGTTTCCGGTAAACGCGAAGGGAGACGTGCGGTTACGGTCTGTCGTATCCTTGGGGAAATGCGGAAGAACCGACACACCGATTTCCATATCGAGCTTTTCCTTGTTTTTATAACCCTTGCCCGATTCAATGGCTTCAATTATTTCCGTCAACTCCTCGCCCAGGAATATGGATACGATAGCCGGCGGCGCCTCGTTGGCCCCCAGCCTGTGATCGTTGGCGGCGCTGGCGACGGAAACACGCAGCAGGTCCTGATACTCGTCTACAGCCTTGATAACCGCGACCAGG
>LIUJ01000165.1:2527-2692 GCA_001462255.1 Fibrobacteria bacterium GUT77
CGCTATGCTCTTCATCAGTTCCATCGTCAACTGGTTGTGGTCGGTGGCGATATTCGTCGTCGAGAAGATCGGCGCCAGCTCATGCTGCGCCGGGGCCACCTCGTTATGCTTTGTCTTCGCGTATACGCCGAGCTTCCAAAGTTCTTCGTCAAGCTCTTTCATAAA
>LIUJ01000165.1:2927-3079 GCA_001462255.1 Fibrobacteria bacterium GUT77
GATCCTCAAGCTCCTGACCCTTGGACGGCCTTGCGCCGAACAGTGTTCTGCCGGTGTAGATAAGATCGGGACGTTTCAGGAACATCTCCTTGTCAATAAGGAAATACTCCTGCTCAGGCCCCACTGTCGTAAGGACGCGCTTCGCCGTCGTA
>LIUJ01000165.1:3357-3582 GCA_001462255.1 Fibrobacteria bacterium GUT77
GCACAGGGTTCCGTCTTTGATAAAAGCAAAAGAAGTAATGTCCCAAACAGTGTACCCCCTCGCTTCAAAGGTGGCGCGTAAACCGCCCGACGGGAAACTGGAAGCGTCCGGTTCGCCCCGGACAAGCTCTTTCCCGGAGAATTCCATGATGATTTTCCCGTCGCCCGCCGGCGAAATAAAGCTGTCGTGTTTTTCCGCCGTCGTACCGGTCATGGGCTGGAACCA
>LIUJ01000165.1:3833-4320 GCA_001462255.1 Fibrobacteria bacterium GUT77
ACAACATTGGCGACATCAAGCTCCAAATGCGTACCCTGCGACATTGTCTTTTTTAACGCCTTATACACATCCTTGGGAAGCCGCGCTTTCATGACCGTTTCATTAAAGACCCTGCTTCCAAACAAACTCGGAATGTCTTTCATCTTATCAACCTCCAAAAATAAATTCCCCTAAAAAAAAGCGGTTTACAAAAAAGGCGATCACCGGTAAAGCGATACAAGCCCCTTACCGATAAACGCCTTTGTTTATCCCGTAAAATCCTACAAAAAATCAAAAATTATGTCAAGTGCTATTTTGACTGCCGTATCTTTATATGCACCTCGCGAAGCTGCTGTTCCGTTACCTCACAGGGAGCGTTCATAAGCAGGTCCTGCGCGCTTGAATTCATGGGAAAAGCAGCCACTTCGCGGATGTTCTCTTCTTCCGCCAGCAGCATGACAATCCTGTCAATACCGGGAGCCATACCCGCGTGGGGCGGCGCGCCGTA
>LIUJ01000165.1:4514-4733 GCA_001462255.1 Fibrobacteria bacterium GUT77
GCCGTAGTGGAACGCGTTGTAGAGAGCGGGAAACTTCTTTTCAATATCAAGCTGAGAGTAACCGGCAATTTCAAAGGCTTTTACCATTACGTCGGGCAAATGGTTGCGTACCGCGCCCGAAGAAAGCTCCACGCCGTTGCAGACAATGTCATACTGCCAGGCGAGGATGTCGAGGGGCTGTTTTGTCTCAAGAGCCTCCAGCCCGCCCTGCGGCATGGA
>LIUJ01000165.1:4903-5274 GCA_001462255.1 Fibrobacteria bacterium GUT77
GCCCTGCGGCATGGAAAACGGATTATGGGTAAATTCAACGCCGCCCGATTCTTCATTAATGCCGTACATGGGAAAATCCACGATAAAGCAAAACTCGAATCTGTCCTTGTTGACAAGATTTAACTGAGCGCCCAATGCCGTGCGAATCTGTCCGGCCAGGCTATTTACCTTCGACGGCGCGTCCGCGATAAAAAACAACGTGTCGTTTGTTGTAAGACCCAGGTCTTTTGTAAGCGCGTTTTGTTTTTCCGCGGAAAGGAATTTGACAATAGGCCCTTTCAGGCCGCCGCCTTCCAAAACGGAAATGTAACCCAGGCCCTTCATGCCGATTTCTTCGGCAAAGGCCAGCATTTTTTCAAAAAAGGATTTTG
>LIUJ01000165.1:5538-5737 GCA_001462255.1 Fibrobacteria bacterium GUT77
CTTGTCCGTTCCGTATTTGAGCATCGCTTCGGCGTAGGGTATTTTTACAAAAGGCGCGGGGCTGACCGGCTTATTGCCAAATGCCGCAAAAACAGCGTACATTACCGTTTCCGCCACGCGGAACACGTCCTCCTGCCCCGCGAAAGCCATTTCAAAATCAAGCTGATAGAATTCCCCGGGGGAACGGTCGGCGCGGGAA
>LIUJ01000165.1:6018-6365 GCA_001462255.1 Fibrobacteria bacterium GUT77
CGCGCCCCTTCCGGCGATGACGATGTCAGTATCGGCGTTTGAAACTCCGTAAAACCAAGCTCTTCCATTCTTGAACGCAGAAAACTGATTACCTTTGAACGCAGAAAAATATTCTTTTTCACTTCCGGGTTTCGTAAATCCAGAAAACGGTAACTCAGACGGATATCTTCCCGGGTGTTTTTTGACTCGCCAATTTCAAACGGCAAAGCGCGAACCGCCCTACTCTGAATAACCAGCGTTTCGGCGTGAACCTCGACAGTTCCGGTTTCAATCTTCGGGTTCACGGTATCCGCGTCGCGCTTTTTTACCGTGCCTGTCACCGTAATAACGGTTTCCTTGCCCGATTT
>LIUJ01000166.1 GCA_001462255.1 Fibrobacteria bacterium GUT77
TAAAAAATCTACTACGGATACGTAGGGGTGAGCGTAAAAAAGTGGAGAAAATCGCAATTTTTTTGTAAAATGACCCCATTATCCGGCAATTCGCCGTCGGCGTCCCCTCCCTGAAAATCCGGGGGCGGCTGAAAAAGATTTGCAAAACGGGTTAGCTGGTAGTATATTAGGTATAAAGGAGGCTATGTGGGTAAAGAGGTGGAATCAAAAAGATACGCTGGGATTACAATATCCCTTCCGCCGTGGATGTTGCCGTTGCTTGACGGCATCCCGGAATCGGAGTCGTACGCCTCTCCCGAAGCGCGGATGGCGTTTGTTGTGGAGTTGTCCCAAAAAAACATTGTCCACGGTACAGGAGGTCCATTCGCCGCCGCGGTTTTTGATATCGGGAGCGGTCGCCTAATCGCTGCGGGCGTCAATATGGTAACGAGCTTAGGCCTTTCCGTCGCACATGCCGAGATAGTCGCTTTGGCGCAGGCGCAGGCCGTGTTGGGCGGTTTTGACCTCGGCGGCGGCGGGATGCCGAATTGCGAGTTGGTAAGCTCAACCGAACCCTGCGCCATGTGCCTTGGCGCCGTCCCGTGGTCGGGCGCGCGGTCGCTGGTTTGCGGTGCGCGCGACGAGGACGCGCGGGCCGCGGGGTTCGACGAGGGGGCGAAGCGTGAGGATTGGGTAGAAGGTCTTGAGGCGCGGGGAATTACCGTGCGGAGGAATGTTTTGCGCGAGAGCGCGGCGGCGGTACTGCGTGAGTACGCCGCCGCGGGCGGAGTAGTGTACAACGGGCGAAAGGGGTAAGCGGTGAACAACATACAAGCGAAGGACTGGGCGGAAGACGACTGGGGATGTCATAGCGGTATGGCCAGCAATCCCTACGACGAGGAAGAGCAGTCGCGTGAGGATAACCGGGCGCCGACGGAAGATCAGGCGGAGATGGAGTAATCCAACACGCCGCTTTCTATTCGGTTTGGACGGCTTTTTTGAATGTTTCCTCGGTAATGATGTCTTCGATTCCGTTTTGATACCGGTGGATCTTCCACGTTTCACCGGAGAGGATAGGTATGTAAAAGAATTGGCCGGTTAGCGCGGAGGCTTGTTTGTAGCATTTTCTAAGCTCGTTTATTTTGACTTCATATTGGTCGCTGTCTATTGCCTGTTGGTTCGATGTATTTAGACTTTTGACTTCAAAAATATGGACTCTGCCAAACCTGTCTTTCATTACAAAGTCAGGGTATGAGGCGTGTACACCGTCTAAGTAATACTCGAATTTAATCGCTGAATTCGGGATGTAGTTCTTGCCCCATAAAAATATCGTTTTTTCGTCGGTATCGGCATCGCCAAAAAGGTCCGCTGGTTTGTTCTTCTTCATATTTCGTATAGTGACGGGTTTGACAGCGTTTCGTCTAGATATATCTATTAACATCGCCACCCACTCGCTTTCGGCGTCGCTGTCGAAAGAAAACCTGTCGATACCGTCTTTGCGTTCCCATACCCAGTCGTTAATTCTTTGGTAATGGCCGTTGTCCGTATAATAACTCGTTATTGGGAAAGATACATCCGTATTGATTTCCATACTTTGCGTGTAATCGCATTTATAGTCGCGGTTTTTAGCGGCGATTTCTGTTATGTTCTCCGCGACAAGCCACCATTTAGAGTAATCGGTCGCGTATTCATAGACCATATTTTTTACATCGTTGTCCACGTACTCTATCTTTCTTGCAAGGTCAAAAATGCTTGTCGGTCTGTTTGACAGTTCCTTGTCGGCCAAATAGCCGGTCAAATTGAAATCATTCTTTTCGGTGAGGCTTTTGAGGCGTGTAGTTTTGATTCTTATGTTGTCGATTGTATCGACCGGATTGTCGTGTAGCTTGACGCCGAAAGCCGGAGTTTTGTCGTCTTTAATTCCCCATATCCAAGCCTTTACCGCAAGTTCTTGGGCATCCTCGGATAGGGTTTCAAAGTCGAGCAACCGTGGGTTACGGCGTACCCGTCCCATGACTTGCTCGTCTAATTGCTTGCTTTTGGTGTCTCTGACTTGGTATAGCATACAAGCGCGAGGGATGTCCCACCCCTCCGAAATAACCATTTTAAAGATAATGATGTCGATTTCGGCGTTGTTGGTTTTGGCGTAGTCTCTCCATTGTTCACCGGGGGGTAACGTCTTGACTTTGTCGTTTGTATCGTCGTCTTTATGTTCATGAGTGATTTTCATCCATTTTAGGGCGGTTTTGTTTATTGCCGGCATTATGACGTTGGACAGTTCCTCCTCCGCTTTATCCTTGTTGGATATTTGAATGATTAAGCACGGGTTTACGCCCAAGAGATTACGGTAATCTTCCTTTATCTCCTCAAACTTCGCAATGGCGTCTTCGACGGTGTCTTCATCGTCTCCCCATTCGATTGCTTTGATGAGTTTACTATTTACGGCGTCCTCGACTTTGATTTCGACGTCCGGGTGTTGTCCGCGTGAGAGTTTGGGGGTTGCCGAAAAGTTTATGATTTTCTGAAAGTTGTCTGAAAGTTCGTCTAAATTGTTGGTCGCGACGTGGCATTCGTCCCGAATAAGGATAATCTCTTTGTTTTTAAGTGCGTCTTTTGGTGTGAGTTCGTGCAAAAAAGCCGCCATTGCGCCCTGCTGCTTTAGGCGGCTGTCTTTCTTGTATAGGTCGCGGGGTAGCACGTATACATTATAGTCTGTGGGGATGTAGAGGCGTTCCTCGTTCGTATTCTCGCTATTGATAAGATAAGGGTTGAGGGCTGGGAAGTAACCTTTATCTTTGTAGTCCATAAATTTTTCATAGTTTTGTTGGGCGAGACCGCTTTTTGATAGGGTGGATACGATAAATATCCGGTTGGAGTGCGCTTTGGATAAGGCACGATTCATAAAGTCTGCCATCATGTAGGTCTTGCCGCTTCCTGTGGGAGCTTTGAAGATGATTTCTTTCTTGGTAGTCTTCAACTCCTCGACAAGAGCGCTGACGGCTTCGTGCTGTTGGTTTATTATCTCTTGGAGCATTGTTACTACTCCAATCTTTTCTGCGTAATTTCAAAGTTATTACATACCCACAACGTTTTTTCTTTAACGGTGTCAATTTTCTCTTGTCCGTAGAGCGTCTCATCTATGACGTCAAAAGGCGTCTTGCCTGCGGTAGATTCAAAGTTTGCGACTTCCGCAATATCCAAAACTAATAGGTTGCCGCCCAATGGTTTGTTCTTTTTAGCCCATTCAAAATCATTACTCTCATCGTAGCATTTGCCGGTCATCACTCGTTTTAGGCGTTTGCTTGTAGCGTTAATGGCTATTCCATTGGGTGTTAGCGGCGTTATCTCATTATTCGTAACTAAAATAAATTGTCTTTTTCCTTCGTCGCCATCCTCTTTGTTAAGTTCCAAAACCGCTTGACCCGTTGTACCGGAACCTGCGAAAAAATCAAGAATAATACTATCATTATTTGAGTATAAACTTAAGGCTTTTTTTATTAGACCAACGGGTTTAGGATATTCAAAGCACTTTTCACCGCTTAAAATACTTTTCAACGCTTTTGTAGCGTCTTGGCTATGTCCGACTTCTTCGTATTTCCACAGTGTCAATATTTCTTCGTTATCTCGGTCAACCTCTACGTCTTCATTTCTCCAAACGGTCATTGGGGTAATACCGGGTTTGCGAAGTTCAGATAAAAATCGTTTAACCCTAGGAACACCGTTACCGTCTGAACCGAACCATATTCTATTGTCATTGCGTTTTTCGGCAAATACGCTTTTTGAAAGGCTCCAACTGCGTCCTTTAGGCGGTGTTACAACGCGTCCGCCTGGCGTGGTAATAGGGTATATATTTTCTTCAACGGCAGGACCTACCGATAAATTGTCCGAACTCCAAACGCCTCTTGGATCATTATCCGGGTTGGTATATCGGTTATCCGCCTCTTCATCACGCTTTCGGCCTTTGCAAAAAGCGGTTTCTTCGTTTTTCGCAAAACAGAGCATATAGTCATGGCTTACAGAAAAATGTCTCTTCAAACTTATAGGGGCAAACGCTCTTTCCCAAACAATGCTCGCAATGAAATTGCTCTCCCCGAATACTTCATCAAATAAACCCCGAACATACGCCATATTTCTATCGTCAATACTACAAAAAATCACCCCCGAATCGCTCAAAAGCCGCTTCGCCAATAAAAGTCGCGGATAAAGCATAGACAGAAGATTATCCCGTGTAATCGCGTTTTCATAGTTAGTTTTAGCGAAATACCCCATATAATCTTTACCATAAGGCGGGTCAATATAAATAACATCCACCCGCCCCTTGTACTCAATAAGCAAATTCAACAAAGCCGGATAGTTGTCGCCGATAATGAGTTTGTGGGTCAAAGCGTCTTTGTCCGTGCCGAAAGACAGTTCAGTGTTCTTCTTGAAATACCGGATGGTATCACCCAGCTTCTCTAATCTCTTGTCAAAGTGAAACCCGGTTCTTTTGTAGGTAGTACCGAGCTCGGCTATCATAATAGCCTCGTTCAGCGTATCGGCGTTTAGGACGAGCTTCTTCAGCAGGTCAAAGTTGTTTGGTTCGAGTATCTTGTCGGCTACCCGCTTTTCGAGGTCTGCGATTATGTCGGCTTTGCCGTCCGCCTTTCTGTCTGCGGTCGGGGTGGATTTCTTCGCCGCGGCAGAGACCACTTTGGGGGTTGCGACCGTTTTGGGTTTTGGACTGCTAGGGTGTGAGGGTTTCTTCTCGTTCATGGATATTAATATACATCATGGGCGGAAGCGGTAGTTAAAAAATCTTGTCCCGTCCCCTACTATTACAAAACATATATTAGTAGGTATCAACGTTATTGGTCGCCATTGCCCCACCCTTCCGGCGTTGTGTCGCCTCAAAAAAATTAAAAAAAAGACTTGCTTTTCGGTTGCGCAGATATTATTTTATTGTAAGTTGTTGATTTTAAAGTACGTTAATTTTTGCCGACGAAAAAACGCACCATTAGCTCAGTTGGTAGAGCAGCTGACTCTTAATCAGCGGGTCTCAGGTTCGAGTCCTGAATGGTGTACTTACCTAACCCCCGTAAAATCAAAAGGTTACGGGGGTTTTTTAATTTTCAAAATTAACCCCAAAATACCCCTTTTTGGCCATTTTGTAGTCGCGTTGTAGTCGCGTTTGTAGTCGCGTCTTTACTTGACTATCCCATAGCCGTTTTGAATACCATATTCTGCGCTGAAAAGAGGCCGTCAAGGTGGTAGTAGTTCTTCAACATATCCGTGGACGTCCACCCTGCCGCCGAAGCCACGTCATACGGAAGGTTCCCTCCCCTTATCAGGTCGGTGACCGCCATGTGCCGCAGGTCGTGTATCCGCATATCCTCTATCCCCGCCTTTTCCAAGCAATGCTTCCAGGCATAGCGGAGGATGTGGGTTAGCGGTTTGTACTGACCGTCCTCCTCCTTATAAAACAGGTAAGGGCAGTCGGCAGGGATGGATTTGAAGTAATCCACCATATCAGGCGGAACCGGCTTATGGATGGGGATGCCCGCTTTGCTTTGGTGTTCGGGGATGTAAATTGTGTTGGTCTGCGGATTGTACTGATCCCTACGCGCCTCCGTTAGCTCACTTAGCCTACACGGACAGGCGAGCATAAACCGGATAATAGGCAGGGCGAAAGGGCGATGCTCTTCTACCGCTTTGAGTAACTTATACCTCTCAACATCGGAGAGGTAGCGGTTGCGGGGCACCTCCTTACCGATAGCAAACTTGATCTTTGTGATCGGATTGCGATCAATGTGTTCAAGGTTTACGAGCAACGTAAAGACAGCCCGAACAATGGCTGTGTAACGGTTCAATGAAGCCACCCCCCTCGCCTTCCCGTAGATTGTGGGCTCCTTCATTATCTTCTGACGGTAGGCGGCAAACTTCTCGGCGAAACCCTTGATTGGGATGTGCCCCAACTCCTTTTTGACGAAGAGGATCATCTTCTCGTGCTTCGCAGATAGCTTACCGCGCTCACGCCTGTTTTGCAAAAATAGGTCAACGGCCTCTGAAAATGTGTTTATGCCGCTCGACAACGGAGCTGTCAAAGAACCTGCCAAACTCGGTGTTACTGTTACCGAAGCCGTCTCGGAAACCGGTATAGGCTGATGAACCTCAACCTTAGCCAAATCCTCCAACAGCCTCGCCTCGGCGAGTTGGGCATCCAACTTTGTCCCCGCCACCGTTGCCTGCCTCTTGAGGGGGAACGGTGAGTTGGGAACTCTTTTTGAGACTTCAACGTGCCATTTGTTGAGCCCCATATTTCTGATCGACATACGGTCAAGTCCTTTCCACCGCACGCCTTCCACATTAAACAAATTAGTTGATGCCATAAGATAAAAGCTCCTTTTTTTAAGAATTTTTGACCATAGCCAAGGCCTTCACCGCCTTGAAC
>LIUJ01000167.1:0-4890 GCA_001462255.1 Fibrobacteria bacterium GUT77
ATTGGCTCAACCCTCTACGAGGTGAACGTCTATTTCAGCGACAAGGCAACCGAAAAATTGGAGGACAAAATCATCCGCCTGATAGAACGGGAGGTTGATAAAATTGCCTAAAATTCAAAGTGCCGCAAATGTTCAGAACTGCCGGAAAGAGGTAGAAATGAACAACCAAAAATGTGTTATCCTTTACGAAAGACTTTCGGTAGAGGACGACGACCGCGAGGGAGAATCAAACTCAATCGCGAATCAGAAAAAATTCCTTGAAACATACGCCGAAAAGAACGGATTAATGCCGTATCGGCACATCCAAGACGACGGGTACAGTGGGGTAAATTTTCAACGCCCCGGGTTTCAAGAAATGGCGGCGGAAGTACAGGCGGGCAATGTGTCTGCCTGCATCGTCCGCGATATGTCGCGTTTTGGTAGAAACTATCTTCAAGTAGGCTTCTATATGGAGCTTTTTGAGCAAGCCGGAACGCGCATAATTGCAGTGAATGACGGAGTAGATACCTTGCAGGGAATCGACGATTTCACACCGTTCAGAAATATAATAAACGAATGGTACGCAAGAGATTGCAGTAGAAAAGTGAAATCGGGTTTGCAAACAAAAGGGCGCGATGGCAGACCCCTTTCTACCAAACCGCCTTACGGTTTCTACAAAGACCCGAACGACCCCGACAAATGGCTTGTCGATCCCGAATCGGCGGCGGTTGTACGGCGAATTTTCGACCTTACGATTAACGGAAAAGGTCCTTTTGAAATTTGCCGAATACTGCACGACAATAAGGTAGAAAGACCGTCGTATTACCAAACGAAAAAGGGTTACGTAAACTACTCAAACGCGCTTGAAACTGCCGACCCGTATTTGTGGGGGACGCATATGGTAACATTCATAATTTCGCGCCCCGAATATGCGGGTCATACGGTTAATTTCCGAAGCACAAAACCGTCGTACAAATCGAAAAAACAGGTACAAATTCCGAAAGAAAATTGGCTGATATTTGAGCGAACTCACGAAGCTGTTGTTAGCCAAGAAGTCTGGGATTTAGCGCAAAAATGCCGCGAGGTTGTACGCCGTCCGAGTTCGCTCGGCGAAGCAAATCCGCTTACCGGTTTACTCTACTGTCACGATTGCGGAAAGCGGTTATACAATCACCGCAGTAGAAAAGACCATTACACTTGTTCGGGCTATACACAGGGGCGGCAGTCATTTCAAGAAACTCACTGTTCGCCGCACTGCGTAACCACCGAAGCGTTGCGAAAAATCGTTCTCGAAGTCATTCAAAAAACGAGCGGTTACGTTCGCGATTATGAATCGGATTTTATGGAGCGTATAAAGCAATCTTCGATTATAAAACAAGGCGAAACTACCAAAACATACTCGCGGCAAATCGCCAAAAACGAAAGGCGTATCGCAGAACTTGACAAGCTGTTTACCAATGTTTACGAGGACAAAGTAAAAGGCGTATTGTCAGCCGAACGGTTCGCGCAAATGTCGTCGGGATATGAAAAAGAGCAGAACGAATTGCGCAAGAAAAACGAGGAACTTCGCGCGGAAATTGACGCTTTTAACGCCGACGGAGAGCGCGCAAATAACTTCATCGCGCTGGTTCAAAAATACACGCGGATCGACGAACTCACTACTATTATAATTAATGAGTTTGTCGATAAAATTGTCGTCCACGAAAGCGTGTGGTCGGAGCAAACGGAAACAGTACGTCGGCGCGGTTATCGTATGCAACAGATCGACGTGTATTTAAAGTATATCGGCAGTTTCGACGTGCCGGACGTTCGGTCTCCCGAAGAAATCGAGGAGGATTGGATAGCCGCCGAAAAAGCCGATCGCAAGCGCAGACAAAAACGAGATTCTGAACGCAGACGAAGAGAAAAGCTTCGCGCCGCGAAAGCGGTAAACCAATAATTGCAAAGCAGGGAGTTCGCTCCCTGCTTTATTTTTTTGTAAAAAAAGGAGCAAATTTTATGAACCTTGAACTTCAAACAATCAGCGAAATTTCCGCCGAACCCGTACAATTTCTGTCCGCGCCGTATATCCCGCTCGGTAAAATTGTAATTTTACAAGGCGACCCGGGACTCGGTAAAACAACGATAGCCCTATCATTCGCCGCCGCGTTGACGACGGGAACGCCGCTACCGTGGGACGCGAAGCCGTTCGGCGTTTGCGACGTAATATTTCAATCAATGGAGGACGGCTACGGCGACACGATTAAACCGCGCCTTGAACAGCTTGGAGCGAACTGCGACCGCGTTCACGTTATCCGCGAGGACGAGTACCCCGTAACGCTCGGCGACGACCGCCTTGAACAGGCGATTATAAAAACAAACGCAAAACTTCTCGTACTTGACCCGCTCGCTCACTATATGGGCGCGGAAATGTCGGGCGCGGGCGTTCGTCCGATTATGACCGATTTAATGGAAATGGCGAAACGCACGAATTGCACAATATTATTGATTTCACATCTTAACAAAAAGGGCGGAAAAGCGCAGTACCGAGGACTTGGCGCGATAGATATTTCCGCCGTTGCGCGTAGTGTTCTGACAGTCGGAAAATTACCCGACGACGAGGAAATCAGAATACTTCTGCACAATAAATCAAACCTTGCGCCGTGCGGCGTTCCGCAAGCATACGGATTTGATGAAGTCAGCGGGCTGACATGGCTCGGCGAGTATATGATTACGCTCGAAGAACTGCTTTCGGGGAAAATTGACAAGTCCAAACAGCCGAAAGTTCCGTCGCAACTCGAATTGGCGAAACAGATAATTATCGGTGCAATCAATAACGGCATAACCGCCGCTGCCGAAATAAAAACGCTCGTCGAGGACAGGGGCATTTCGCGAAACACGCTTGACCGCGCGAAGTCCGCGCTTGCGGTTAAATCGGTAAAAACCGGCGACAACTGGCAGTGGGAATTGCCGTCGCTCAAAAATGAAGAGCGTGAAGTCCATCAAGATCCCCAAGATTCGGTGTGCCGGAAATTTGGGGATCTTGGGGTTGTTGAAATTACAGAAGAGCTTTCCGTATCTTTATAACCACAATATATAACAGGAGGAATTTGTTATGGCAATCACAAAATCGACCGGGTTCTTTTTCAAATGCTCGCCGGAGGAAATGGCGGCGATCGAACGCGGAATGGAGATAACCGGGATTTCCAACAAAAGCGCGTATCTTCGGAAGATGGCGATTAACGGACACATTTTCGTTATCGACTCGCCGATGTTGAACGAAATCGGAAAACTCCTGCGAATTACCGCGAACAACGTAAACCAAATTGCCGCACGGGTGAATTGCGGCGGAAACGCATATCGTGAAGATGTCGCGGAAGTCAATAATCAGCTTACCGAGATTCGGAAAAATTTCGGCGAAGTCCTAACTCTGCTGTCGTCAATCGACGGCAAACCCGGTAAGCGGTTCGCGCTCCCGACAATCGTCCGCGACGAAGAAACGGAGGCGGAGTAATGGCTACGACGACGCTAATTCCGCTTCACGCGGGCAAGGGCAAAAGCATCGCCGCCGCGATTGGGAGAACGACCGATTATGTCAAAAATCCCGACAAGACCGACGGCGGCGAATGTGTGTCGGCGTATGAGTGCGACCCACTCACGGTTGACGCGGAATTTCTGTTTTCAAAGCGTCAATACGCGATGATTACCGGACGGGAAAACGCGAATGACGTAATCGGTTATCACCTACGGCAGGCGTTCAAGCCGGGCGAGATTGACGCGGCTACCGCGAACAAAATTGGGTATGAACTCGCGATGAAACTCACACACGGCAAGAACGCTTTTATTTGCTGTACGCACACTAATACACAAAGTTTACACAACCATATCATCATCAATTCCGTTAATCTTGATTGCTCGCGGAAGTTTCGGAATTTCAAAAATTCGAGTTTCGCGATCCGCAAAATTTCCGATATGCTCTGCGCCGAGAACGGGCTGTCTATTGTCGAAAAGCCGAAACCCTCGCGCGGCAGTTACGGTTCTTGGCTCGGCGATAAGAAACATACGGGTCGGGACAAACTGCGCGACATTATCGACGAGAATATCGTCGTCGGGCGTTCGCTGACTGAGTTCTTCTCCGCGCTAAAACGCGCGGGCGCGGAACTCAAAAACGGCAAGCAGATTTCGTTTAAGCCTCCGGGCAGTAAGAAGTTTTTTCGTCAAGATTCGCTCGGCGAGAATTACACAATTGAAGCGATTATTGAGAGACTGGCGGGAGCGCGGGTTGTCGAAAGCCGAAAGACTTCCGACGACGCAAATCGCAAAACCGCCGAGTATGCCGCGTCGCAAAAACGTCCGAGTTTGCTGATTGACATTCAAGCCAAAATTGCCGAGGGCAAGGGCGCGGGGTATGCTCAGTGGGCGAAGATTTTTAATCTGAAAGAAGCCGCGCGAACTTTGGTTTATCTTAAAGAAGTCGGAATCGACAGTTACGACGAATTGAAGAAAAAGTCGTCGTCCGCGTCGGGAGAGTTCTTGAAAGTTACGAAGCGGATCAAAGAAATCGAATCGCGGCAAAAAGAAATTTCCGAACTCCAAAAACAGATCGGGACTTACGGAAAAACGCGCGAGGTCTACGCTCAATATAAGGCGAGCGGGTGGGATAATAGCTTTTACGATTGCAATGCCGCCGACATAATTTTGCACAAGTCGGCGAAGAAGTATTTCGACGGAATCGGGTTGAAGAAATTGCCGAAAATTGATCAGCTCAAACAGGAATACGCGACGCTCAATTCCGAGAAAAAAGCGTTGTACGGCGAGTACCATAAATTGAAAGAATCTTCGAGAGAGCTTTCCATAGCGTTAAGCAATTCGGAGCGGATTCTCGGAATAACGAACACGCAAAACCGAGATACCCGCGACCGCGACGCTCGG
>LIUJ01000167.1:5117-9348 GCA_001462255.1 Fibrobacteria bacterium GUT77
TTTCTTCTCCGCAGGTACGCGCCGTAAGGCGCAAAAGCGACGGCGTAAGCCGGAGCAAAGCAGACGCGCAGCGGCTTTAAAAATCGGCGGGAAACCGCCGATTTTAGCCGGGGTTTGGGGACGGCAGTCCTCAACTGAAGCTTAGCACTTCGCGAGCGAAGTGCGCCCAAGTTATATACTTGGGCATTGCTTGCCGCGAATAATCATCACGTGATGATTAGCTGGGTTATCATTACTTTTTTGTAATCATCACCCTAAAAAATAATCGCGGATACCAGCGGATTTCGGGCGAGTTTGGTGCTGATTAAAAACGGAAAATCAGCGAAGCCGCTCCCGCAAAAATTAGGGGCGCGACTCCGCGAGTAATGATTAAAAACCAGAAAGAGGAAAATCGTCGCATTTTAGTAATGATTATAACGTGAAAACAATGCTTTGCCGTTTATAATGAATATACAGGGTTTCCTGAATATTTTTATAGGCGGTGAAAATTTATGGAAGGCACAAGCGTTAAGGAATTGGCAATCAAGACGCGCGAGGCAATGCGAACGGGCGGAACTGCGGAGTTCAGTCTCTGGAGACAGTATGTGGGAGGTTTACTTCCGGTTGTTCGATGGTTCAGAAGACGCGGGGACGAAATATTCAGCACGGATGTCGCCCGCGAATATCTGAAAGGACTCACGGAGCGCGTCAACCGCAACGACATCAGCCGCGATCATTACAACTATTTACGTCGCGGCGCGATGAGAATGATCGCGGTGTTCGAGACCGGATCGCCGGACTTGAATCTTCCCAAGAGAGGGTCGAGGTATCAGTTTAACGAATACTACGAGCTGCTGTTAAAAGAATTTTCCGAGAGCGAAAATTTTCACAAAAACACGCTCGGCGACATCGTATGGGTTACGCGAAAGTTCTTCGCGTGGCTGTATGAGAACGGGCACGATGATCTCACATACGTCGGGGCGGACGAGGTACAGCAATTCATAATATATTGCTCGAACTCGATGAAGATAAACAGTATTCACAATGTGAAACTGTATCTGAAAAAACTGTGCGTGTATCTGAATAATCGCGGTTTGTTGCCTAACTCGTATGAAGGGTTGCTGACGTTTACCGTTTCGCGCGAAGCCAGACAATTGCCGACGACATCTTCGGAAGAAATCGAAGCTGTTTTCAGCCTTATCGACCGCGACACGCCGAAAGGCAAACGCGATTACGCGATGTTTATGCTCGCAGTCGTAACCGGGCTTCGCGCGGTTGACATTATGCACCTCAGACTTAGCGATATTGACTGGCGCAACGGCGAGATAAACATTATACAGTCAAAGACCGGGCAGAGTTTGCAACTCCCCTTGACGACGGACGTAGGCGAAGCGTTGCAGGACTATATTCTTAACGGTCGCCGAAAATCAATCTCGCCGGAAGTGTTCTTGAGATTCCACCCTCCGTACCGCGCTTTTGCCGATGCTGTGGCGATAGGCGACATCTACGACGAGTATCTCAAAGCGGCGGGGTATGAACGCGCCGCCTTTGACGGCAAAGGTTTTCACTCACTGCGCCGTACAGTCGGAACGAACCTTGTGACATCGGATATTTCTTTGGAACTCGCCGCCCAAGTGCTCGGCAAAATTGATCCCGATTCGATGAAAAAGTATATTGCGCTTGATGTCGATCATTTAAAAGGGAATGATCTCTCACTGATTCAGCAATGGCTTGGTCACGTTAATCTCGAAACCACGCTCGTTTACGCATACGCCGACACCGAACACAAGCGCAAAGCACTCGAAGCTTCCATCGATCAAGACAGCCCTCTCGCGAAAAGACGCAATCCCGCGAGGTTCACGCTCTCGGACGATGAGACCGTTAAGAAACTCTACGGGCTGATGTAGCCATACCCTGCGCTCGAAGGTTCAAAGTAATCATTACTTCCGGTTTTTAATCATTACTCGCGGAGTCGCGCCCCTAATTTTTGCGGGAGCGGCTCTGCTGATTTTCCGTTTTTTAATCAGCACCAAACTCGCCCGAAAGTCGCTGTTTGCCGTGATAATTTTTTAGGATGATGATTACAAAAAAGTAATGATAACCCAGCGAGAAATCGGGAATGTAAACGGGGCGCAAACCAGCATAAACACTGCGTTTTCTCGTGTTCGCGATAAAAATAATTTCCGATAAAAATACGTTCGGGAAAAGCGAAAAGTTCCGATAATACTTATTTCGATTACCCCGTTTGAGAACACCTAACCCGATTAAACAGGTTTTATAAATCTTCCGATATATATTGACAAATTATAACATTCCGTGTTATAATCAACCTATACTATTAAAAAACACCGAGGTACAACAAATGACGTTTGACGCTCTGCTGAATAAATACCGCACTGTGTCCTTTTCCGAACGCGACAAAGGCACGCGCTTTGAACGGGTGATACGCGCGTACTTACTCACCGCGCCGGAGTATTCGTTTGTGAACGTTTGGCTTTGGGAGGACTTCTTCGCCCGCGACGAACTCGGCGGAACAGACACGGGAATTGATATTGTCGCCGAGACATTCGGCGGAGAGTTTTGGGCGGTTCAATGTAAGTGTTACGACGAAACGCACAGTGTGGACAAGCCCGATTTAGACACGTTCCTCTCGGCTTCGGGCAGGACTTTTGCATACGACGGCAAGGCAACGGGATTTTCGGCACGACTGTTCTTTTCCACGACGGAAAAATGGACTTCAAACGCAGAGAATGTCATAAAGAATCAGACTATCCCCGTTACAAGAATCAACCTAAACGATTTGCGGAACGCGCCCGTCGATTGGGAAAAACTCGAAAATGATACTCACGGCGAAACGGCGAGAACAAAACGCCACACGCTTAAACCGCACCAGACAATAGCCGTCGAGACAGTCTGCGAATATTTCAAACATAAAGAGCGCGGAAAACTCATTATGGCTTGCGGAACCGGCAAAACTTTTACTTCCTTAAAAATAGCGGAGCGTGTTTCCGGAAACATCGTTCTTGTTTTGGTTCCGTCGATCGCTCTTGTTGGACAGATTTTACGCGAATGGACGGCTCATTCCGAACAGCCGCTTAACACAATCTGCGTGTGTTCCGACCCGAAAGTTTCACAGGTGCGTGGCAAAACCGAGGCACCTGTGCCAAATAACTCGTACAGCGTTACGGATTTGACCGTTCCTGCGACCACCGACCCGAAACGAATTGTCAGTCAGTACGGGAAAAGTAACGGCGGTTTAACCGTGATTTTCTCCACATACCAGTCAATTGAAGTCGTGGAAAAAGCGCAGAAAGAGGGACTGCCAGAATTTGACATAATCGTCTGCGACGAAGCGCACCGCACCACGGGCGTAACGCTTTCCGGCGACGACGAATCGGCGTTTGTTCGCGTTCACAACAACGACTTCATAAAAGCGAAAAGGCGTTTATATATGACGGCTACCCCGCGCCTTTACACCGAGGAAAGCAAGAAAAAAGCGGAGAAAAACTCCGCCGTTCTCTGCTCAATGGACGACGAGAGTATTTACGGAGCGGAGATTCATCGGATTGGTTTCGGGCAAGCCGTGACGGAGGGGTTATTAACCGATTATAAGGTTTTGATTTTCACGGTCAGCGATAAGGATATTCCCGCCTCAATTCAAAAAATAATTGCCGATAAGAGCGAGTTAAAGACCGACGACGCAGGCGCGAAAATAATCGGCTGTATTAACGCGCTTTCAAAGCAAGTGTGGGGCGAGGGCAGTCAGGAATTTGTCGCCGCCGACCCCGAACCGATGAAACGCGCGGTCGCTTTTTGCAACAGTATTGAAAATTCCAGAGGGACGGCAGAACTGTTTAACGCTCTCACAAAAGAGTATATAAACGAACTGCCCGAAGAAAATCGCGGTAACATTGCCGCGACCCAGGCGAAGCATATCGACGGAACTTTTAACGCGCCGAAACGCGACGGATTGTTAAACTGGATTAAAGAAGATACGGGAGAAAACGCCTGCAAAATCTTATCCAATGTTCGGTGTTTGTCGGAGGGGGTGGACGTTCCCTCTTTGGACGCGGTGATGTTTTTGTCGGCGAGAAATTCGCAGGTTGACGTCGTGCAATCCGTAGGGCGAGTTATGCGGCTTGCCGAGGGTAAAAAGTACGGCTATATCATTATTCCGGTTATTATTCCGTCGAATGTCGAGCCCGACAAAGCCCTCGACGATAACGAGAGATATAAAGTGATATGGTCTGTG
>LIUJ01000168.1 GCA_001462255.1 Fibrobacteria bacterium GUT77
TCGCTGAGTTGCGTAACCTCCTTGGCCATTTTCGCCCTATGCGATATCGCGGGCGTTTTGTAATGAACCGCGTGAACGTCATGGCCGCGCGTCAACAGCGGGACCGAACGGTTGCCGTGCCGCTCGTTTCTAAGGCCGGCATAGGCGCTCAGTTTGAAGGTTCCTACCATATTCGCCAGTTCCGAGGCTTGGCCGTTCAGTTCCTCGGCGGCGCTCGCCGACTCTTCCGAATTGGCGGCGTTGTTTTGGGTGACCTTGTTCATCTGCGCCACGGCGATGTTCACCTGCTCTATACCGGCGGACTGTTCGTTGGAGGCGGCCGCTATATCGGCGATCAGGCCGCCCACCTTATCGGTGCGGTCAACTATCTTTGTCAGCGACACCGCGACCTCTTCCGTGATCTTCACGCCGCTGTCGGCGCTCTTCACAGATTCCTCAATCATGTTTTCGGTGTTCTTTGCCGCCTCCGCGCTACGCATCGCCAAGTTCCGCACCTCGCCGGCCACTACGGCAAAACCCTTGCCGGCCTCGCCCGCCCGCGCCGCCTCAACCGCCGCGTTTAGGGCCAACAGGTTGGTTTGGAAGGCGATCTCGTTAATGGTCTTTATGATTTTCGCGGTGTTGTCGGACGACTGCTTTATATGATGAATGGCCTCCCCCATACGCTTCATGGCCGCGTCGCCCTCGCCCGCCGCGCCGCGCGCCTCGGAGGCGAGTATCTTTGCCTGATTGGAATTTTCGGCGTTCTGTTTAGTCATTGAGGACATCTCCTCCAAACTCGACGATACCTCCTCGAGCGAGCTTGCCTGCTCGTTGGAGCTTTGGGCGAGAGCCTGCGACCCGCTCGCAATCTCGCCGCTCGCGCCGGACACCTGGGTCACCGCCTCCGATACCTGTCTTAGCGCGTCGTCGAGGCTTTCCATGACCGTGTTTATGTTGTTCTTCATAGTGGCGAAATCGCCCTCGTACTCACAGGTAAGCCGCTTAGACAGGTCTTTCCGCGCCGCCGCCTGAAGAACCGTTCCGCCGTCGCTTATAATGAGCCGATGCAACGATTCCACCGTCTCTTTTAGAGCGTTGCCGATCTCGTCCTCGGCGCATATCGGGACGACCGTCATGCTTACGTCGCCCTTCGATATTTTCTTCATTGTGCCGACGACGACGTTATGCATATTGTCGGCGAACTTGTCTAATGTCTTCGCCATCTCCCCTATTTCGTCTTTGCGGTCGATATTGAGGCGGGTGCCCATGCGCCCCCGGCCCATCTCGTTGATCATCGTGACCGTGGCGTTGAGCGGTTTACTTATCAATTTGGATATGTAGACGCCTAACAATGACAAAAGGACGGCGCTCGCGGAAACGATGATCACTACCAAAAGAAAAGCGGACTTGTAGGCCGCCTCGCACTCGTTCGAGGTCTTGTCCAACATATCCGCTTTAAACTCCATAGTCTTTTTCAAGTTATTTGATATAAGGTCGGCCGCCGGCTTTGTGTCCTTGGCCATCTTCGCGACCAACTCGGCCTCGGGCGCCCCTTTCTTCGCTCCCGATACAATGTCGAGCATAGCCGGTTTAAAATTCTTTTTGTAGGACTCCATAGCCTCGTTAAAGACCGCTTTCGCGTCCGGGCGTATGACAAACGCGGCGTATTTCTCCGCGTTCGACTCAAACTCCTCGCAAAAAGCGTGAATCAAATCCTCCTGGCCCCGCACCTTTTCCGCGTTGCCGGTGAAGAGGATAGCGCTACGCAACTCCGCCCTCAAAGCGTGGATACTTTCAAGCATCCAACCGCCTATAGCCAACGGCTTGCCGTGGGTGTCTATCGCTTTGGTATAATCTTTCTCCAACGCGCCCAAACGGCCGATACCCACAATTCCGACCATAATAGTAAACGCGACGGCGATGCCGAAACCTATCAGCAATTTTGCCGATACCCTTAAATTCTTCATAACGCTACGAACGCTCCTTCGTAAGTTATAAGTGCTAAATTATCCGGAAGCGCACTACATAGCCCCGGGGTTTGGTTTTTTCCCAACGCGGTGAGATTATTCGATAATTTATACGAAATATAACACCTAAAAATCATAAAATCTACTACTGACGCGTAGGGGTAACTGAAAAAAATAACCGTTTACAGCGTTTCAATATAATATTATGAGTATCTTAAACGCAAGAAGATTATATTTTTTTTATTATCTTGGTAACACCTTCCCCAAATAGCGGTGTTTTATAGGTATGGACAGGAATAACGACACTACCGGCGCGCCCGCAACCGGCGGCGGCGGCCTCTACGCTATCGACGCCGAGGCGCTTTTTCGAAAGTACGGCCCTATGGTGCTGCGCCGTTGCCGCCAAATGCTCGGCGACCCCGACGCGGCGGCCGACGCGGCGCAGGCGGTCTTCGTCAAGGTTTTTGAGAAGCGGTACACCCTGCGGGCGGAGTACCCGTCGAGCCTCTTGTGGAGGATAGCGACGAACCACTGCTTAAACATGATACGGGAGCGTACTTTGCGGAACGAAGTAGCCGGCTCCGACGCGTTGCTCTCCGCGATCGCGTGTTCCGACGACTTGGAGGAGCGCGTCGGCGGCCGCAATCTGTTGCAAAAGCTCTTCGGGAGCCACCCGGAGTCGAGCCGCGTAATCGCGATGCTGCACTATGTGGATGGCATGACGCTCGAGGAGACGGCGCGGGAGGTGGGGATGTCGGTCAGCGGCGTACGCAAGCGCCTGCGGTCGTTGCGGGAGGCGCTTTCGGAGATAGACGTGTCGTTGTGAATTGATAAATACGGCGTTTTTTTCGACACATCGAGATTGCTTCGCTTCGCTCGCAATGACAACCTTGCCACACGTCATTGCGAGGAGCGTAGCGACGAAGCAATCTCGATGGTCAAGTCGGATTAAACCAATTTACACAGATAAGGATAGGTGAGCCATTATGAAAGAGAACACGGTTCCGAATTGGAAGTTGGAGCGTTACCTTTTGGGGGAGCTACCGGCGCGGGAGCTTGAGGGTATACGTATCCTCGAAAGTACGCACGGCGGCGTTTGGGACAGGCTTGAGGCGCTACGGGCGGACAACGCGGCTATTTTGGGGCGCTATCCGCCGGAGGAGGCGGGGCGCAAGATCGAAAAGGCGTCCGCCGTCGATAGGAACGGCACGCAGAAATGGCGTATAGCCGTTCAACGGTATCAACCTCAACCGTCGAGGCGCGTCTTTTGGACGGGATTGCCAAAATTAGCTATCCCGATAGCGGTTTGCGCCCTCGCGCTGTTGATCGTCCCGCTACGGTCGATTCTTCCCACGACGCAAACCGTCAACACAAACGGCGCGTTTGACGCCGACGACCGCGCCAAGGGTACGACGCAGAGCATAGAGGTATGGCGCAAAAACGGCGCCGCGGCGGAGAAACTGACGCAAGAGGCCATAGCCCGCAGCGGCGACGTAGTCCAACTGCGTTACATAGTACCGGAATTCTGCTACGGCACATTAATCAGTATTGACGGTCGCGGCGTGCTGACGGTTCACCTATCGGGAGATTCGGGCAAAGCCGCCGAATTAACCCCCGGACGCCCGATAGCGTTGAACAACTCGTATCAATTAGACGACGCGCCGCTATTCGAGACGTTTTACTTGGTAACCGCCCAAAATAATTTTGACGTAGAGAGCGTAACGAAATCACTAAAAGCGGCGAACCATCCCCTTGATAAAACGGGAAAAAGGGTGTTGCCTAAAGATCAATTTGTCACAACATTCACACTGCGGAAATGAGAGAGGGGGATACGAAGATGTTTTCAGTTTATGAATTGATAATAATGTTAATTGCAACGTATAACATAAAAAAAAGATGATGTTGACGTTGACTTAGGCGACGCGAAGCGGCGCATGTGTGTTAGATGTTGCGGCGCGGTAGCGACGCAT
>LIUJ01000169.1:0-2787 GCA_001462255.1 Fibrobacteria bacterium GUT77
CGCGTCGCGGTAAATCAAAATCAAATTCCTTAAAAAGTCCCGCAGGGACATCACTTTATTAACCGGGGGTTTTAACCTCCGGTACGTCGCTTCGCGGAGACTAGTGGGCTATCTCCCTCACCGCCTTAACTAATTCATCTATCTCGCCTGACGTGTTGTAGAATGCTATGGTCGGGCGGACCGTGGACTCTAAGCCGTAGCTGCGTAATATGGGTTGGGCGCAGTGGTGACCGGCTCTTACGGCTATTCCGTGGTCGGCTAAATGCTTCCCTACCTGCTCCGTGGGCACGTTTTCCAAAACGAAAGAGAGTACGCTTGCCTTCTCTTTGGCGGTGCCTATCAGACGCAAACCGTTTATGCCGCACAATTCGCACATCGCGTAGTTCAACAGTTCGTGTTCGTAGGCGCTGATATTGGGCAAGCCTATTTGCGTCACGTAATCAAGCGCGGCGCCCAAGCCTACGGCATCGGCTATGCTACCCGTTCCGGCCTCAAACTTGCTTGGAGCGGGGTTATAGACCGTGCGCTCAAACGTTACGTCCTTTATCATGTTGCCTCCGCCCTGATAGGGGACGGCTTGTTCCAAAGCATCGGACTTGCCGTACACCACGCCTATCCCCGTGGGGGCGAATATCTTGTGCCCGGAGAAGACGAAGAAGTCGGCGTCCAACGCGGTGACGTTTACCGGCGTATGCGCTACGGACTGGGCGCCGTCCACCAATATCCGCACCCCGAAGCCGTGGGCGATCTGCACCATCTCGTAAACGGGCGTAATCGTGCCCAGAGCGTTTGAGACGTGCGTGACCGACGCGAACCTCGTGCGCGGGCCGAAGAGCCTCGTGTACTCGGACAGAATAATTTGGCCGTCGGAATCCACGGGAGCAACCTTTATGACCGCGCCCGTCTCCTGGGCTATGAGCTGCCATGGCACGATATTGGCGTGATGCTCCAATATCGTGAGAACAATTTCATCACCCGGTTGGAGCAGGGGTTTTACGTAGCTTTGCGCCACGAGGTTTATCCCCTCCGTCGTCCCGCGGACGAAGACAATATTGTCCTTAGAAGGTGCGCCCAAGAACTTCGCGACCGTATCTCTGGCCGCCTCGTAGGCGTCCGTCGAGCGGGCGGCCAACTCGTGGGCCCCGCGGTGAACGTTGGAGTTCTCGTGCTCATAGTAGTACGACAAGCGGTCTATGACCTGCCGCGGTTTCTGCGTGGTCGCGCCGTTGTCGAGCCATATAAGCTTTTTGCCGTTGCTCAACTTTTCGTTTAAAATGGGAAAATCGGCGCGAACGCGGTTCACGTCGAAACCCGAACCCACACCGGCCCCGGCCGCTCCGGCGCCCGTACCGGTACCCGGCACGCCCGTGGACGGCACAACGACCGGAGAGTACGCGACGCTTTGGGAAGGCTCGGCTTCCTTATTCCCATACTCGGAAAAGTACGGCTGCGCCCACGCCTCCAACTCAGCGGGGTCGGGCAAACCGTAAGCGTTAGCGGTTGTAATCATGGTATTCTCCTACCTCCACATCCTCAAGTACGGCCAAGGCGTCGTCGGCGAGTATCGCCGCCGAGCAGTACATAGACAGCAGGTACGAAGCCAAACCCTTGTCGTCCACGCCGCGGAAACGAACGGCAAGACCGCGCGACGGCTCGGCCGCGCCGCCCCCGACCAAACCGGATTGGAACAATCCCAAAACGCCGCGCTTCGCCTCGCCGGAGCGAATCAACAGAATGTTCGTCTTGCCGCCCTTGCCCTTGGGATTCTTCACACCGTCGACAAACAGTTTGTCGGTCGGCACAATGGGAATACCGCGCCAAGTGATGAAAACGCCGCCAAAAAGATTCGCCGTAACGGGCGGAACCCCGCGACGCGTACACTCGCGGGTAAACGCCGCGATAGCGCGAGGGTGCGCCAAGAAGAAAGAGGGCTCCTTCCACACTTTAGTAAGAAGCTCGTCGAGGTCGTCGGGCGTGGGCGCGTCCTTGAGGGGCTTTACAATCTGGCTCTTCGCGACGTTTTTAAGCAAGCCGTAATCGTCGTTGTTGATGATCTGGCTCTCCTGACGCTCTTTCAAGCTCTCTATGGCAAGGTGGAGCTGCTCTTTGGTCTGGTCGTAAGGAGACGAGTAGACATCCTCCACCGCCGTATCTACGTTGATAACCGTCGAAATGGAGTTTAGGACGTACTCACGAGGCTTCTTCTCGTAATCAATGAATCCCTGCGGGATTTCCAGTCCCTTCTTCTCCGAGGAGCACAAGACATCGAGCGGGGTGTCTCCCTCTTTAACGCGGTTGACGCGATAGATACCGGCGGCCAATCCCTTGAACTCAAGGAAGCGCGTTAACCATCTGGGTGTAAGTGAACCGAACTGAGGCGGCGTTTTGGTGATGTCCGCGAGTTGATAAGCTTGAGCCTTAGATAGGGCGTTAAGCTCCGTTGATGCCAATGTTGACGTTGACGCTGACATGAGTTTTCCTCCTTAAAATTAAAGATTATGGTTTAATACCGTAATGACCTTTTCCTCGCCATACCGTTCAACACATATTATTATTAACGGTCGATTAACTATACATATATGTTTACTATAGTATTTAAGGATATACTACGGCGCGGCCTACGGAATGTAGCCGACAATGCAAATATACATTAACGGCAACGCGATAATTCAATTTTTTTTTATCTTTAGGCGCCCGCGCCCAAACGCCGCGCCGTAACGCTCCTTACGAGACTGTCCCAAAATCTGTGTAAACCGATTTTATCCGCGAGATTGCTTCGCTACGCTC
>LIUJ01000169.1:3035-5420 GCA_001462255.1 Fibrobacteria bacterium GUT77
AAAGTTTACACAGATTTTGAAACAGTCTCGCCTCTACAGATAGTACTCCGGCTCGTCAAAACTGTCTTTAAGTATGTCCGTAACCATATCTCTCGTGCAAGATACAAAAGCGTCCGCCACCAACGGGTCAAACTGCGTCCCCTTGTTACGCTCTATCTCCCGCAAGGCCGCCTCCGCGGGGAAGGCGCTCCTATACGCCCTATTCGACGTCATGGCGTCAAAACTGTCCGCTACGGCTATGATCCGCGCCTGTATGGGTATGGCGTCGCCCCGTATGCCGTCCGGGTACCCCTTGCCGTCAAAACGCTCGTGGTGGTGGTAGACCGCCGGAACCAAAGGGCGAAACGACTCCACCGCCCTCAAAATGTCGGCCCCTATCCCCGGATGCGCCCTAATGACCTCAAACTCCTCCTCCGACAACTTGTCGCGCTTCCTGAGTATGGCGTCCGGCACGCCGATCTTGCCCAAATCGTGCAACAAAGCCGACTTCTTCAGTTGCCCGAACTCCGCCTCCCCCATGCCCATCCGCCAAGCAATACGCGCCGAATACTGCATTACCCGCCGAGAGTGCCCAGCCGTGTAACTGTCCTTGGCGTCCAACGCCTCGGATAAGGCCATAATCGTCTCAAAATGCGCTTTTTCTATCAGCTCGTTCACTTTTATCCCCCATATTAACGGCAAATGTTAACCCGCGTATGCCCACATAAACGCGACGGACGCGCTCGCCGACCATGTTTAAAATTCATTTGCATAGTACACATACCTGGCGAATATGTGTTTAAAAATAATATCCGTTTCGGGCGTTGTCAATATTTTTTTTGATTTTATGGATTTAACGGATTTGACGGACTTAACGGACTTATAAGTTATAGTACCCGCCCGCCGGCGCTTTATTGTATATTTATAGGTACATTTAGCCGCGACGTATGCCCGTCCCGGACAAACTCAATCATCTTTTGCCGCGTTTGGAGCCGAATTATGAGCGTAGACGTAACTAAAAAACCGTTACCGGTCGGACACTCCTTTTTCGATCGCGTGATTGAGGACGAGTTTTATTATGTCGATAAAACGTTGTTCATAAAGGATATTTTGGATCGCGGAGGGGCCGTAACCCTCTGCGCCCGCCCCCGTAGGTTCGGAAAGACCATGAATCAGACTATGCTCAAATGCTTCTTTGAAGACACCTCTCACGCAAACAACGGCAAGGACACGCGTGCCCTGTTTCGCGGGTTGAAGATAGAAGCCGCCGGCGAGCGGTACATGGATCATCAGGGGAAGTATCCGGTAATATTTTTGAGCTTCAAGGAGGCAAAGCGGAGTACGTTTGAGGATTCTTACGGTATGTTGGCGGACGAATTGGCCGAAGAGTTCAAACGACACGGCTACGTTCGAGAAAAGATAGCCGACGGTAGCGATAAAACGTTGTTCGATAAGCTGGCGTCCGGCGAAGGTGCCCCTAAAGACTACTCCAAATCACTCAAATTTTTGAGCAAGTGCTTAGAGAGTCATCACGGCAAAAAGGCCGTCATTCTGATTGACGAATACGACGTCCCTTTGGAAAACGCTTGGTCTTGTCCCGCCCGTTTTTACGATAAAATGATTGACTTCATCCACCCGTTGCTTAGCGGCGCGCTCAAAGACAACCCGCATTTGCAAACGGCTGTGATAACCGGGTGCTTGCGTATTTCCAAAGAGAGTATTTTTACCGGGCTGAATAATCTTGAGGTGATCTCCATACTTAATAAATATTACTCCGAATATTTCGGCTTTACGCAAGCGGAGATGGACGATATGCTGAATTACTACGGACTTTCAGAAAAAAGACATATCGTTCGGGATTGGTACAACGGCTATTTGTTTGGGAATACTGAGGTCTATAACCCGTTGAGTTCCGTACTTGTAGTGAATAATTGGCTTGCGGACGTAACCGAGCAACCTAAACCTTACTGGGCAAACACAAGCGGCAATGATATTATCCGTAACCTAATGGACAACGCGGACGCCGGCACAAAAGACGGCCTCGAAACCCTAATGGCCGGCGGAACGGTCTCCGCCGCTGTTCACGAGGATATGACTTACGGCGAAATATATAAAAGCGCCGAAAATCTTTGGAGCTTCCTGTTTTTTACAGGTTACCTGAAAAAGGTCAGTGAGTCGGTTGATCATTTAGGAAGAATTGTCCTTGAACTGAAAATTCCGAATCGAGAGCTGAATATTATTTTTGAGGATAAGATAAAAGAATGGTTCAACGATAAAATCGCAAGTAAAAACCTCGACTCGCTCCACAACGCCATTCTAAGCGGAGACGTCGAAACGTTTCAAAATGAGCTGTCCGCCGTTCTTTCGGAAAGCGTAAGCTACATGGATAGCGCCGAAAGCCTCTAT
>LIUJ01000169.1:5482-16264 GCA_001462255.1 Fibrobacteria bacterium GUT77
CGCCGAAAGCCTCTATCACGGCGTTATGATTGGGGCGCTGGCTCGAATAAGCGGCTATGGATTAAAATCAAACAGGGAGAGCGGAAGCGGGCGCTACGATTTGGTCTTGTACGGCGCAAGCCCCAAAAACGGCACGGTGGTTATATTTGAGCTCAAAGCCACCAAAGAATTCAAACAATTGCCCTATTTGTGCGAAAACGCCCTAAAACAAATAGAAGATAAAAAATACGCCGACGACTGGATTGACAACGGCTACAAAAACATCATAAAATACGGCATCGGGTTCTGCGGAAAAAGTTGCGAAATACGAAAAGGCGCGTAAGGCAATGCTGAGGAGGAAGACAAACTGCTAATCGAGGCACCGGACGGAAAATCGCAAGGCGCGGTAGGAATTCGACTCCGCTCAGCCACCGACTCCACCCAGCCGCCGAGCGGGCGTTTTTGCTCCAATCATACGCTGTACTATATAGTCCGCGCCTATTTTGCTTCCGAGGGTGATTACGCAATTCTCCTCGGCGCACTCGTCCAATTTGGCGCTACCCTGCGCCATGATCGTTTCCTGCGTCATGATGTTGTACTTGCCCGGTCCCTGCGGCAGGCTACTAACGGCCACGCTACGCAACGCTGCGGTTATCTGCCGCACCTCCGCCTTATTGATTTTGGTCAACGCCCCGGACTGCGCGTCCAACTCCGTCTCCACTACAGCCACATACTTCAACTGCGCGTAGACAACGGACGGCGCCATCACTGCGGCAAGAAGCGCCGCAACCGAAACCGCGAAAATCCCCCGCCTTTTTTCCATTCAAAAACTCCTTATTCATACCGGTTATCAGTGAACCCAAAAACAGACCGTCTACGACGTTATCCGGTTACAACATGTTGTCGTTATTTTTTCTTAACGAGAAAAGCGGACGCAAGGCTTACGCAACCCAATATGGCAGGTACTATGGCAACCACAGCCTGATTCAAGAACGCGCACAACGCCGCCGCACCCAACGCCGTCAAACCTATAATGAAAGCGAATGTCTGACCTCTGATTACAACATCTAACTCCTTATTCTCCAACTTACGCCTATGCTCGGCCTCCACCTCAGCCATTTTCAACATACTCTCCGCCGTTCCGGGGAACGCGCGCTCATAACGCTCATACTCCGCCGCGGGCGGCAAGGGACCGCCATACTCTATGGCATACTGCTCCGTGACCACGAGCTTTCTCTCGTCCTTATTATCCATTTACAGCCACCTTACTCATAGCTTTCCGCAAATCCAAACCGACCTTGTGCCAATCCCCACGCAACGCTATGGCGTCCCTCTCAAAGCCGCGCGGACGATTGGAAACACCTATACGGCCATAGAGGTCAAAAGCGGACGCAAAGCCGTTAAGAAAGCGCCTAAATAGGCTAACCCCGCGTGAACACGGTACTTTATACGCCAAACGCGCCTTGCCCGTTTCCGGGTTCAAAACAACAAACACACCGTCCCGCAACTCGCCCACAACCTTAAGCCGCGGCGCCGAAACATCAGCTTCCGTCTTATCCAACACGTATGTAGCCGCCATATCCGCCATCCTTCCCCGGCCATAACATAGCCGACAAAACGCCCTAACCGCCTCTACTATAGAAAATAATACTTTGTAAAACTACCCGCCAAATATTTCGTCTCTTTCTCGACTTATCTACATAAAAAATGTTCATCAAAACGAAATCAATTAGGAATACCCGTCAAACAAAAGTATCGCTTTTCAACGAAAATATCTCCGTATGTCAACATTCTCCCATCCGATTCCCGAAGCGCAATTCAACGCGTCACTTATTCGGATACTCAATTCTCGAATGGAATATCCCCTGCAATATCGGCATAAAACCCTCCGTAATGTCGTTTAGGTCTCGCAGGGTCAAATTGCACCCGTCGAGCTGCGACGCCAAGAACTTGTTGCGTATTATTTTTTTGACCAATTCCCTCAACAGCTTGGGCGAGCTTGTGGACAGGCTCCTCGACGCGGCCTCTACGGAATCGGCGAGCATTATAATCGCCGCCTCGCGGGTCTGCGGTATGGGGCCGGGGTAACGGAAGTCCTTCTCCTGCACCTGCTTGTGCGGGTCTTGCTCCAGCGCCTTTTCATAAAAGAACGATACGGAACTGTCGCCGTGGTGCTGCATTATTATGTCTTGGATAATCTTGGGCAATTTATATTTTTTGGCCAGCTCTACGCCCTCCTTCACGTGAGAGCATATTATAAGGGCGCTCATTGTGGGCGACAATTTGTTGTGGCGGTTTTTGTCGCCCAAACAGTTTTCCACAAAATAATCGGGTTTGTCTATCTTGCCTATGTCGTGATAGTATGAGGCCACGCGCGCCAATAGGGCGTTGGCGCCTATCGCCTCCGCCGCCGACTCCGCCAAATTACCTACCAAAACGCAGTGGTTGTACGTTCCGGCGGCCTGTATGGAGAGCTTCTTCAAAATAGGGTGGTTCATATCGGAGAGCTCTATGAGCGTCATGTCGGTGGTAATGTCGAAGACCCGCTCGAAGAACGGCGACAGCACCATAGCCATAAAAACCGATGCCACTATGCCGACAAAGGCGCAAGCGGCGTTGACTAAAAAGGTGACGCCGAATCGCCAGCCGACCATCTGCCATACGGCTATGATGGCCACGCACACAAGCGTCATGGGCGGTATGGCCCTAAAGAACTGCCAACGGTAGCGAATTCGGTGGTTTAAAAAAGCGGCCACCACCGAGTTAAGGAACGTGTATAGGAAAAAATAGTGGTTGAACCCGACCGCCACGGCGAAGTATATGCCCACAAAGAGGCTAACGATAACGCTAACCCGCATCCCGAAGAGTATGGTGCACAAAAGCGCGCCCATAGTTATGGGTATGAGGTACTCCGGCATAGCGGCGGACACCTCCCTCGCCCTAAAGAGTAGCGGTAGGTACTGCGTGCCCAGCCTCACAACGGCTATTTGCAGTAGGACGACCACGCAGAGCGCGATTAGCCTTTTGGGGTTTGCCGTTATAACCGGACTGTATTTGCCTATGTAGAAGGCTAAGAAGCAGAGCGTTATCAACAGCAGTATGACCCGCCCGGCGTAGGCGGCGTTTGCCCGGCGTTTTTCTACGCTACCCTCCATACGCTCCATAGCCGCGTAGAGCGACTGCAGGCGCTGGGCTATCTCCGGCGTTACCTCTTGGTGCTTGCGAACAATCTCCGTGTCCTTTATGACCTTGCCGCTTACGGCCGGCACCTGGTCGGCCGCCGCGCGTCGCCTGTCGGAAGTGACCCTGTTGTTGACCCGCACGGTAGGCCGCACGCAAACGTGAATCAGCTCGTAGACCGTATTGAGCGCCGCGTCGTCTAACCGCTCGCGCCTAAGCTGCGCCGCGGCAAGCTCCATGGCGGCCTCTTTCACCGGAAGGTCGGCAACGGCCACCGTGCTCTCCACGCCGTCGCGCAGGAGGTTGACGTAGCGCTTTGAATACTGTTGGGCAGACTCGAAATTCGTGTTGAAGCGCAGGCGGCGCTCGGATAGCTCGTCGCTGGTAGCGTAGAAGAGGGTGGCGGACACGCCGTGCCCCATAATCTCGTCTATCTGCCGCTTGGCCTCCTCAAACAGCGCCGGCCTGCGGTGGAGCGTCTCAACGGCCTTGCCGGAGAGCTCGCGGGAGAGTTGCATCCACCCGGCTTCCTTGAGCGTGTCCGGCGCCTTGGGGTTTACGATGTTCCCAACGGCGGCTTCCAGCTCCGCCGTCTTACGCGCGCTCTCCGCCACGGCCGAGGAGTCGTAGTCCATGACCAACAGCACCTGATCCATAGCCCGCTTCCGCTCCCGCTCCAACTCGTCGGGGGTGCGTATCACGTCAAAGGTAAACGGGGCAATCACGGTCTCCTTGGAGACCGTCCCGGCCTTGGGCATGTCGAACTTTCGGAGCGTTTCGTCGTAAGGGAAGAGCAGGACGACACAAACGGAAAACGCCGCCAACGTCAGTAGCGGCGCCGAATTGAATAACCACTGCCGCACGCGCAGGCCGATATGCTTGCGCACGGCGCGCATACCGCGCGTCTCCTGTTTGGAGCTACCTGACATACGCGGGGTAGTGTCTTGCTACTTCCCGCCGCGCTCAAGCTCGATGCGCTCTAACCTCAGCTCAGAGAGCTTCCGCTCGGCGTTCTCGGCATTTTGGCGCGCCTCGTCGAGCCGCGCTTGGTCGGCCTCGCTAACCTTCTTGCCGCCGCTTTTGGACGACTTTGCGCCGCCGCCCCCACCGCCGCCACCGCCGCCGGTTTTGGAACCGCCGCAACCCGTAACGCCCAACATCAACGCAACCGACAACACCAGCGCCGCGCGCGCCGCCACACTCATAATCCTCGACATTTGGAGGACCTCCTCAAGTAGGTACAATTTAAAAATGCGTTCAACCTCAAAAACTCCACCGTATATAATAATAATTATTTCCACCGCCCCGTGTCAATACATTTGGAAAAGTTATGTTATTTTTTAAATATCTCCCGCCGGAGCTCCTCAAGCGCTGCGGCCTCCGGAACCTTCCTAAGCGGCTCGCCCTTTACGAATATGAGCCACTCACCACGCCCGCCGGCAATCCCCACGTCCGCCTCCCGCGCCTCCCCCGGCCCGTTCACTACGCACCCCATAACCGCAATCTTCATGTCCGCGTCCACGGCGGCGACCATCTCCTCCACCCGCCGCGCCGTCTCCGCGACGTCAACCCGCGTGCGCCCGCAGGTCGGACACGCTATAACGGTCGGTCCGCCCATAAGCCCCAGCGACTTCAATATCTCCTTGGCGACGTATATCTCCTCAACCGGATCGCCGGAGAGCGACACCCTTAGCGTGTCGCCTATCCCCTCCAAAAGCAAAGCGCCCAACCCCACAGCCGACCTTATAGACCCGCTACGCACCGTACCCGCCTCGGTGATCCCAATATGCTGCGGGACGTCGCAACGCGCCGCGAACTCACGGCAGGCGGCAATCGCCGTGAGTACCCCGCTCGACTTTATGGATACTATAACGTCGCCGAAACCCTCGCCCTCGAAAAAAGATACCCAAGATAGGGCGCTCTCCGCCAACGCCGCCGGGGTCGGCGCCCCGTGCTTTTCGAGCAAACGCTTCTCAAGCGAGCCGGAGTTGACCCCTATTCGAATAGGCACGCCGGCCCCACGAGCCGCGTCGATCACCGCCCTAACCCTGTCCGCCCCCCCTATGTTGCCCGGATTGATCCGCACCTTGTCCGCCCCCGCATCTATGGCCGCTACGGCGAGCTTGTAATCGAAATGCACGTCGGCGACAAGCGGGACGGACGTTTGCTTCCTAACGGCCCTAAACGCCCCCACCGCCTCCATGTCCGGAACCGCGAGGCGTACAATGGCGCACCCAGCCGCCGCGAGCCGCTCTATCTGCGCAAGCGCGGCGTCAACATCGTGGGCCGGAACGTTGCACATAGACTGAATGACGACGGGACGCCCCCCGCCTATCGGAATACCCCTAACGTTTATCGACCTGGTAAGCTTTCGGTTTATCACTATCCGGCGCCTTTTTGACGTTTTGGCTATAACCTATTTTTGTATAACCTTTGTATAATTTATAATATAATATTGGTTACAATAAGACGTCGTCGTATTTTTGTAAAAAATCCATAATCCCGAAAACACAAAAATCTTTTTACGCGAATCCACGCCCCCAACGATTATATTTAGGATATGATAAGATTAACGGCGTAATCTTATCAAACAATGAAAGGATTCACATACCGCGCCTATGCCTATACACAAGTACATCCATCAACATAGCGGCTACCCCAAATTCACTTGGGATAAAGACGCAGTATTGAACCCGCTGACCCGCGTTTCCGCGCTACAAGGCGGAATTCTCGGCAAGATGCGGCAATTCGGCTTCGCCGTGCAACGGGAAGCTACGCTCTTTGCTATGGCAGAGGAAATCACAAAATCCAGCGAAATAGAGGGCGAAATACTGAATAGCGAACAGGTTCGTTCTTCGTTGGCAAGCCGGCTCAACGTAAACTTAGAAAAAGAAACACCCCCGTCGCACCATATAGACGGTATCGTAGAAGCGGCAATGGACGCGGTTCGCAACTACGAAAAAGCGTTGGATGAGGAACGTTTATTCGGGTGGCACGGAGTGCTCTTCCCGACCGGTCGTAGCGGCTTGCGTAAAATCCGCGTGGCGCAATATCGCGATTCGGAAATGCTTGTGGTATCAAACAAGGGGCATCGGGAAACCGTCCATTACGAAGCCCCCATGCCGGAAGAAGTTCAAAAGCAAATGACGGAGTTCCTGCGCTGGCTAAACGCGGACGGCAACGAAAATCCCCTGCTTAAAGCGGCCATAGCGCATTTGTGGTTTGTAATAATACACCCCTTTGACGACGGCAACGGACGCCTGACGCGCGTTATAACGGAAATGATGCTGGCACGCTCGGAAGGCACAAGTCTGCGGTTTTACTCAATGTCGGCGCAAATCCAAAAAGAGAAAAAAGGATACTACAAGACGCTGGAATCAACCACGACCGGCGGGCTTGATATAACAACATGGATAATATGGTTCTTGGATTGCTTGGAACGCGCAATAAACGCCAGCGAAGAAACAATCGGCAAAGTATTGCGCAAAGCCGAGTTTTGGCAAAAAAATTCGGCGGAGATACCGAACAAAACGCAACGGGAAATAATAAACGCCCTATTCGACGGTTTCACGGGAAATATGACATCCGGAAAAGTCGAAAAAATATTCAAAGTATCGCAACCTACGGCCGTAAGATTACTAGGAAATCTGGTTACAAAAGGCTTCTTGGAAGTACGCGGCGCCGGACGCGGCACACACTACGTTTTGGCGAAATCGGATATTACCTGAAACCGGTGTCGGCAATCGTCAAACGGACGATTATAACAACAGACGCTATTAGACAAGTTCCCGGTGTACCCGAATTTGGACTTGGGGGCTTTGCGGGAGGCGTTTTGCTAAAAGCGGAATAGGCGCCAGTGTGATAAATAAATCACGACCCGATTAATTTTCGTTTTCTGTTAATAACATTGTGAAATCCGACCAATCTTCTACACGGAAAGCTCGGATGTCGCGAACTGACTTCTTAAACCATTCTATTTTTTTCAATTCGCTGATAACTTTAAAAAGGTTGGCCATATTGTTATTTTCCGTCAAATACACGCTACCCTGCATATTATAAAAATCCCATTTTTGCATTTCCTTTTTTATTTCAAAATACGCGTTATTATATGGCTCGCCGAAATGTTCTTTGAGTTTCGAAATTGACATATCAAATGTAATGGCAAACATAAATTTATGCCTTTTCCAATGGAATGAAAAACTTTTCTTTATCGAAAAATATACGCCCGAACGCGTCTTTTGCCGAAATTACAATACCGTTAAACGGATTTTTTTCAACATCAATAACCTCACCTATAATCCAATCGTCCAACCCGGTTACTTCCGGAGATATTTTAACCTTTTCGCTAACTCCCATAATACGCCTCCTTATATGAAGATGTTTATATATAATATATACATTATGAGGAAGTCCAGAGTCAACTTTTTTAAAAAAAAGTTATCGCGGCGACCAAAAGAGCGGCAACGAGGCACGGGCGCGGGTCAAAACACTCTTAGACAAGTTCCCGGTGTACCCGAATTTGGACTTGGGGGCTCTGCGGGAGGCGTTTTGCTGAATTACAACTGCGCCATTCCTCTTACATCACGTTGAATGTTTTCAGGTAACTCACAAATACGCTCCTTGATAACGGTTACCGCACGGTCGGATATTTCCTCGGCCGTCATACCGCTCCAAAGATTGTCGCGCCGCCACTCGGTATAGTCAAAACCGTTTTGTTTTATAAGCGTTATAAACACTTCCGCCCGAACCGCTCCGAAAGTATTAAGAAGCGCTTTCATTCCCTCACTCAATAATACCCTATCCTGTACGCTATACATTGTTCATCTCCTCCCATATTTTCACAAATTCAATAGGGTTCATAATTTTTATACCATCGGTCTTGTACTTCAGCAAACGCCTATCCGTTGTAAGAAAATAATCACAACCGCTAATTATAGCACAGGCAACATGGTTCGCGTCTTTTTGTTTTACTCCGGTATTTATTGCCGCATTCGCTAAAGGTACCACTCTCAACTTATCATAACCTACAAACTCCGCATCAACGTTAGCGATAAAATCAAGTATGCTTGCTTTATTGTACTCAATCTTACTGTCAAGAATTTCGGCAACAGACATATACGAATAACATAGCTTTAAAACATTATCTTTTATCAGATGTTGTACATAAAGTTTAGCATTCGCTTCGTCGTTCACTTTCATCTGACTTAAATCGTCAAATGGACGATTATAACAACAGTTGTCAAGATATATTTTTAACATTTTGATTTATATCCAATACTCACGATATTATCTACATAAATTATATAGGTATATTTAACCCATAGCATCCATAAATAAAAATAATTCTAGCGATATTGCGCTTTCAAAAAAGCGTGGATGGATACCGTTATTAATATAAATAACGGCCATGTAAAAAAGCAAATTTTTTTTATTTTTTTTAACGCCTCCAAGCTTGCCCAAGTCCAAATGATACGTCGCACAACCTTTCTTCTATAAATAACGAAGATACCCTTTTTAAACCCACTCAAAAATAGGGAACTATATATTTGAGTCCACAATCTATACCCCCGAATTGTTCCGAATTTCATCAAATTGTCGTTCGAGATGTCGCGCAAGTCGTGTTTTACGTGTTAGTTGTGACTAATCGTGAGTCGTGTTGTGGATTTAAGTACATAATTCCCCAAAAATACCTTTCTTGGACACCCTACGCTCTATAGGCGGAATTTTACGCTACAATACCGGCCGAACGGCGTGGGTTTTGAAATGAAGTCAAGTATCTCCGCCTTGGATTTCGCTTTGTGGACATCAACGGTGTCGGCTTCCGTTACTTGTAGGTTTTGGAAATAGGCGTTGAAATAGCGCATCTTATCTAAGCAACGGTCTAAATGATTTTATATTTTGTGATTATTTCCAAAGCTCGCCTCTTGTCTTTTCCTGTCAGTTTAAACTTAGGTTTTTTACCGAAAATACCGCACAACCAAGCTTTTAATAAAACAATGATTAGATAGACCTTTGAGTATTTCCTTGTTTTGGTATCTTCACCAAAGTTATCTTTATTCATTTCGCGTTGCATTTTCAAATATCTCTTAAAAGAGAGCAGTGGCAGTTTAAGCAAGTAGCCTGACGGCAGGTAATGCATAACCGTGCGGATGCGGTTACGTTCACTGTAAAACAGTTTTAGCGGTGAATATCGGATCGTTGTTTTACTACGCTCGTGCCATACTACGGCGCTCGGGCAAAACACGCTGTCGTACCCCAAGATATTGTGTCTCAGATACCACTCCGTTTCTTCAAAAAACAAAAAGAACGACTCTTCAAAAAAGCCAACGTTGCTCACGACGTTCTTTCTAAAAGCCATAACGGCACCGTAGCAACCGAATACTTGTTTTGTTTTTAGCGGTTTTAATTCATCTATATTTCTTCCCGAATCCTCGCATTCGGCGTGCATATCGGGGTAAAACCTAATGCCCGTTGAATTTACAACGCCGTTTTTTTCCATAACAAGCGAGGCTACCGAACCGCAGTATGGATTTCATCCAACGTCTCTTTCGCCGTCTTTTCCCACGAAAACCGCAGCGCGTACTCTCTAAGCGCCGATTTGTCGCCGTTCCAACCTAAAGCTTTATTTATAACGTGGGCGATGTCGGCTTCGTCTTCGGGATTAAAATAAAAAGCGTAGTCTCCGCCGACTTCGGGCAAACTGGAGGTATTTGAGCACGCGACGGGGGTGCCGCAGGCCATACTCTCCAAAACGGGTAGGCCGAAACCCTCGTAGAGGGAGGGAAGTACAAACAGGTCGGCGAGGTTGTATAAGTCTACAAGCTCTTCTTGGGTAACTTCCCCCGCATAAATAACGGAAGCCGATTCACGATTCAAATCCGACCTGTTTTTAAAACTTTTTCCGACCAAGACCAAAACGCAGTCGTTTATCGAATCAAAGGCTTTCAGCAATGTTTTTAGGTTTTTATGAGGCAAAAGGTTTCCTACGTACAAAAGCACCTTTTTGTCTTTAGGGATATCGTATTTTTCGTTTAAATAAGAGATCTCTTCGGTTGGTCTAATAACAAATTCTTTTCCAACCCCCAAATATATAACTTTAATCTTGTCCGGCTCAATGTCAAAAAACTCCATTATATCCTTCTTTGTATTCAGCGAATCGGTCAAAACCCTGTGCGCTTTCTTAACCGCCAAGCCAATCATAAACCTAAAATAACAATAATACAGCCTATTCGGTAAAAACTGCGGGTATCTCAAATGCGTCAAATCATGTATGGTAACTATGAGCTTGCCGCGGTAGAAAATCGGGATATTCAGGTGCGGAACGTGCAAGACGTCAACCTTCTCTTTGCGCAATTTGCCGTACGGAAAAAACAACTGCTCCCCTATCGTGTAGTTTTTACGCGGAAAATTCGATTCGTCCAAAACAACGTCATAGACTACACGCGTCATTAGATTCTGAATGTATGCCCCAATGCCGCTTTTGTTTTTCATTCTGGCGTCTATTGCGATAGTCATGTTTTTTCTCACCCTCTGTAAAGGTAACTTCCGATAATATCCTAACACGTTCACGGTTATAAACACATATATTATACCGTATTTTGAGTTATGTGTGTGGTTGTGGGT
>LIUJ01000170.1:0-138 GCA_001462255.1 Fibrobacteria bacterium GUT77
GGTTATCGTCTCCGTTTTTTCCACTCCGTCTTTCACGAAGCGTACTTCGTGCGTGCCGGTAGGAACCTGCAACTCGCCCTCGTTGGAAGTCCCTACGAGCTTTCCGCCTACGTACACCTCGGCCTTAGGCGGCAACGT
>LIUJ01000170.1:463-1364 GCA_001462255.1 Fibrobacteria bacterium GUT77
CCTTTTCGTAACCGCTCATGGAAACGGCGATGTTTATGTCGCCCCATGAGGCCGGCTTGAAGGTGTACGGCGTAACGCCGGCCCTCTTGCCGTCGATCTCGACCGTTGCGCCGGACGGGCTCGACGTAACGACCACCTGCTCCACCTTAGGCGGCGGAGGGGGCGGAGCGGGCTCCGGCTCGGGCGGCGGTGGCGGCGGCGTATAAGACGGCGTAGAATAATCCGTCGACGGCGCCGAATAAGACGGCTCCGAATAAGACGGGGTAGAATACGACGGTGTGGAATATGACGGCGTGGAATAAGACGGCGTCGACGCGTACGACGGCGCGGACTTCTGCTTAGGATCGGGCTTGTCCGGCTTCTTGCTATCCGGCTTCGACTTGCCGCCGCTTTGCGCGTAATCCATAGGTTTCGGCGTCTCCACCTCTATGGTGGTCACCGGGATGTCCGACGACGCGCTCATATTCGGGCCGCCTGCCGATTCAGCCGGCACGTCGGCGGCCGGCGCGGCAACCGACGGCGGCGAGGCTTCGCCGCCTATCCCTATTTTGCCGCCCATAACCACAAAATAATAATACCCCCCGCCGGCAAGCGCCATAAGAACGAGTATGGCCGCTATAGCCCCAACCGGCGAGCCCTTCTTCTTACCGGAACTAAAGACATTGTCGTCGTCGCCCAACTCGCTAAACGACTCCTTGCCTTTCTTCTTTACACCAAAATCATCATCGTCAAAAGGATCTTTTTTATTCTTCTTCTTTCCGCCAAAATCATCATCATCAAAAGGATCTTTTTTATGTTTCTTCTTGGTACCGAAATCATCGTCGTCGAACGGGTCTTTGGACTTTTTCTTTTTCTTACCGCCGAAATCGTCGAAATCGTCTATCGGCGCGGACTTGGAGGG
>LIUJ01000170.1:1380-6702 GCA_001462255.1 Fibrobacteria bacterium GUT77
CCGAAGCCGCCGCTGCCGCCCAACTCCCCAAAGGCCATGGTCTCCGACGGGAAAGCCTCCGCCGGCGGCGGGAAAGCCGGCGCGGTAGGCGGCGGGGGCGGCGGAGGAGGGGCCATAGGTTGCAAATCCATAGACGGCAAAGCCGACACCGGCTCTATCATCGGCGGCGGCGGCATAGCCGGTATCGGCTCTATCACCGGCGGCGGAGGAGGAGGCGGCGGCGCGGAAACGCCGTGCTCACCCATAGCGGCATCGTCCCCGAAAGCGGAACCTATCTCCGAACGCAGACTCTCGAACTCCGACTGCGCCGCGGAACCGGCGGCATGGGCGGCCGCCGAAAGCTCGTTCGACACCCCCATAAGCTCGGCCTCGCCGGAAAGGACGCTCATGGCGCTCTGGATCCCGGCGGTTTGGAGAATCCCCACGACCTTGGCCTGCGGCGACAAAAGCGCCAGCCTCCCGTTAGACTCCTGCGCCCGCTTGTTGAGCGTCACCAACGCGTTGATGCCGTCGGAGTATATGTAGTCGAGCGGCGAAATGTCTATGGCGACATAACGCCGACCGGACGCGAACATCTGGCTGATGTGGTCCTTCAACAGGCCGGAATTGAACATCTCATCGTCTTCCAGCACCGGCACGACCACATCAAAAAGACCGATTGTCTTGTTACTGAAGTTAATAGCAACCTCCCTGAAGAATGTCGCTGTCGATTACATTACACAAAATGCGCTAGACAGGGTTCGAACCTGTGGCCTTCGGCTTCGGAGGCCGACGCTCTGATCCAACTGAGCTACTAGCGCTTCCCGATATATTAATATAATTAATGGCGAAAAAGATTAATAAAATTTTTTTTGACTTTAGCGACGCTCTCATTGTAAAATTAATATTATAGGATTTAGACTTAACTTACGACTTTATCTTTTGGTACAAAATATGAACTACGATATCGAAGAACTTCAGGATAAGATCAAGACGATCGCGAATCTGCCTACGCTCCCGCATATCGCCTCGCGGCTTATGCGGATCGTGAACTCCCCGTCCGCGTCCGCCGACACGGTCGCCTCGCTCGTCTCCCAAGACATATCCCTAAGCGCCAAAGTGCTACGCTTGGCCAACAGCGCTTTTTACGGCATACCGCACAGCGTCAACACCCTCAACAACGCCGTAATCATCCTCGGCTTTAAAATAATACAAACCATGGTGCTTAGCCTCACCGTCTTCGACATGTTCTCAGAGAGCGACGACAAGACCCCTACGCCGTTCGACCGCGACGCCTTTTGGGATCACTCGCTGCGATGCGCCGTAATCGCGCGGCTCCTCGCCCACAAACGCAAGCGAAACTACGCGCTCGACCCGGAAGAAGCCTTCTGCGCCGGCTTACTGCACGACATAGGCAAGGTGGTCATGGAACAATACCTTAACGCCGACTTTCACAAGGCCCTCCACCACGCGCGGGCAAACGGCATCCCTATATTCGAGGCCGAAAAAGAGCTTTTGGGATACACGCACTGCGACGTAGCCTCCTGGCTTACCGGCACGTGGTCGCTACCCGACGAAATCGAGCAACCGCTCGTATGCCACCACGAACCCGAAGAGGCGACTATCTGCGCCGATGCGGTGTTGATATGCCACATCGCGAACATAATGAGCAAAATAAACACGGAAAACGACACGGAAACGGACGACGCCGTACGCGAATTGGAACCGATGGCGAAAAAACTCGGCCTATACGCGAGAGACCTTGCGGATGTGATAGCGGAAATTCCGGGAGAGATGGAGCGGTCGTCGATATTCATTAAAAAGTGACGCGTAACCCAAAACCAACGAAAGGCAAAAAAAATGAAAGTTACCGACTTGGCCAACGCCCTAAACATGAAAATCGTCCACCCCGGTAAAGACGACGCCGAAGTCACCTGCGGATACACTTCCGACCTGCTAAGCGACGTTATGGCCAACGCCGACGACGGTTGCGCGCTTATAACCATACAGGCGCACGTAAACACCGTCGCCGTATCGGCGCTGGCCGGAGTATCGGCGGTAATAATCTGCGGCAACCACCCCATTCCGAGCGACATGGAAGAGGCGGCGCGGCGGGAGGGCATAGCCCTGCTGCAAACCGAACACAACCAGTTCAACGCGTCGCGCTTGGTTTACGGTCAACTGTTCGGGGCAAACGCTTGATATACAAAGCCGACCTCCATATCCACTCCTGCCTCTCCCCGTGCGCCTCGCTCGACATGTCGCCGCTCGCCATAGTTACGCGCGCCAAAGAGGTGGGGATAAACTGCCTCGCGCTAACCGACCACAATTCCGCAGGCAACTGCGCGGCCATGGGACGCCTCTGCGCCAAAGAGGGCATACTATTCTTCCCCGGACTGGAGGTCACCACAGCGGAGGAGGCGCACATCGTCTGCCTCTTCGGAACGGTCGACGCCGCCGTCGAGCTCGGACGCGTAGTCTACGAGGCGCTGCCGCACATAGACAACATTCCCGAAAAGAGCGGCGACCAAGTCTTCGTAAACGAGGAAGACGAAGTGGAGGGTTTTGAGGAGCGATACCTCGGAATGGCGACCACCCTCACCGTGGACGACCTGCGGGAGCGAACGACGGAGCTCGGCGGTCTCTTCATCGCGGCGCACATCGACAAACCGTGCTTCAGCGTAATATCGCAACTCGGCTTTTTATCCGGCGAGTTCACGGCCGTGGAACTCTCCCGCGCCGGGGCGATCCGAGAGGAAGCGCGGAAACTCGCGGACGGCTACGCCGCGGTAACAGCCTCCGACTCGCATTACATACACACCATAGGGAGCGCCTACGTAGAGTTTGAGGCGGAAGACGCGCGCGTAGAGGGCTATAAACAAGCGCTTTCGGACAAACGGGTAAAACTCGTCGCTTTTGACAAAGCGTTCAGGAGGGCGCCGGGAGGACAGGGGCGCGACTGACCGCACCCCTACTCACAGCTATTTTTTCACCGCCTTTTTAGCTACAACCGTCTTAACCGTAGCCATCGGCGCCGGTTTCGACTCTGCCTTAGGCGCCGCCGTGGGGGCCTTTACCTCCGCTTTAGGCTCTGCCTTGGGCGCCGGTTTGGGCGGCTCCTTGACCTCCGGCTTGGCTACCGCCGGCTTGACCTCCGCCTTGGGGGCGGCAACGGGAATCGGCTTGGACTCAGGCGCCTTAGCCTTGCCGCCGGACTCCTTCTTCTTCAACTCCTCCGTTACCTCCCTCTCGGCCTGAGCCCAGTCGGACTGCTGGTCGCCCGGCACGCCGCTACGCACACGCTTTTGGTAAACCTCGTATGCCCTCTCCGCAATCAACTCGCTTAAAGGCTTGGTTGACACGCTTTACCTCCTTTTCAATATGGCAATAAATATGACAATAATGACCGTCACAAGAGAAACGCCCGTTACAAGCAAATATAATTTGCGGCGCGGCAAATAATCAAATATTTTTTTTTGCCCCGCCATTATTGTATATTTTAGTATCATGGCGACAGTAACCGGCATTGACGATACGGAAAACAACACCTCGGAGCCCACCGACGCCGCCGAGCCGCTCTCTTTTGACGAAACGGTGAGAGCGGCGCTGGCTTTCTGCGGAACGCTCCCGCCGGAATTTGCGCCATGCGGACACCTGCTCTCCGAATTGCAGACGCGGCTCTCCAAGGGACGGTTGCACTTCGCCGTGCTCGGTCAATTCAACCGCGGCAAAAGCACTTTCATAAACGCGTTACTGCGCATCAAAACCCTGCCCACCTCCGTTTTGCCGCTGACCTCCGTTCCCACGCTCATAGAGTACGGCGCGGAAACGACGTGCCGGATAAGATTCCTCGACGAACGTGAGGACACTGTTGTAACAGCCGCCTCCGGCGAGATGGAGTCCGCCCTGCGGCAATACGTAGCCGAAGCGAACAACCCGAAAAACCGCCTGCGCGTACGGGACGCGACGCTGACCTGCGCAAGCGACCTGCTCGCCAACGGAACCGTACTGATAGACACCCCCGGCTTCGGCTCTACTCACCTGCACAACACACAAACCACGCTCGACCTCTTAGTCGAGTGCGACGCCGCGCTTTTCCTCCTCTCCGCCGACCCGCCCATGACGCAAACGGAGATGGAGTTCCTACGCCAAGTAAAGGAACGCATCCCAAAGCTCTACTTTATCCTAAACAAGGTAGACCTCCTCTCCCCCAACGAGCTGCGCGAGGTGGAGGGATTCATACGCGGCATTTTAACCGGCGAACTCGGCTTCCCGCCCGACGTCGCCCTCTACCGCACCTGCGCCGTTAAAGCCGAACGCGCCAACGCCGACAAAGAGGGCGACAAAGCCTGGGAACAAAGCGGTTTGGGCGCCGTCAAAAGAGAAGTTCTCGACTTCATGATACGCGAAAAATATTTTACTCTCTCCGAGGCGCTAAGCGACAAGTACAAAGAGATCGTCGCCGACATAAGGGCGCGCCTCGAAAAAAGATTGAGCGACATCACGGCGCCGGTAGCCGACGCGCAACGGGAACTGAACGCGATCGCCGGCGCCATACAATCCATAGGCATAGAAATGGCGTCGCAAACAAAACGTTGCGCCGACGAAAACGGCGCGCTAACGGAAAAGCTCGACGCGTTGATAAAAGAAAACAGGGAACACTGCGCCGCCTCCATAAAAAAAACGTTGGACGCGACGCTCAGCGGCAGATACTCCCCCGCCGAAGCCGTAGGCATCGCGGCCGCCTCGTTGCCCAAACACGCCGCCGACGCCGGAGCCTACCTCCTAAGCGCCATGGTGGAATCGGCAAACAAAGCCATACGCGCCGTCGCGCTACACCACGCGCTCAACCTCGCGAACCTGCAAAAACGCCACGCCGAACTCCTCAAAAGCGGCGGTCTGGTACGGCAAGACGCGGAAAAATTCGTGGAACAAGCGGAAATCCCCCCGCCGGCAAGCGCCAAAATATTCGACGCGACCGCCTGGGGAACGCCGCAACCGCGAACAGCCGACTTCCTCAAAAAAAAATCGGCGCGGCTCGAAACAATAAGAGCCTTCTACGAACCCCTCTGCGACCGTTGCGTAACCGCAAATATGGACAAAGCCGCGAAACACGGACGCCTGCTCTGCAACGGAGCGTGGGAAAAACTGCGTATCGCGATCAAAGCGTCATACCAAGAAATGATCGACTACATGAAACAACTGCATACGGCAAAACAAGAACGTCTTTATAAGACGCAAGAGGATATTAAGGGGGAGGCGGCGTTTCTTAAAGAGAAGATTAGGGAGTGTCCTAAGGCGTTTGAAAAGATTTAAAGTCACACATACGCCGCTTCGCGGCGT
>LIUJ01000170.1:6751-6852 GCA_001462255.1 Fibrobacteria bacterium GUT77
AGGGACGACACATTATTGCATTGATGTGAGACGAAAAGAAATGTGTCGTCCCCGGCTGGACTTTGAGATGGTGTTGTCGTTACTTTGCCGGGGGTTAAAAC
>LIUJ01000170.1:7048-12793 GCA_001462255.1 Fibrobacteria bacterium GUT77
ATAAAGTATCGCCCCTACGGGGCTAAAACACCAACATATCCATACAATAGAATCCGATCTCTAATGAGACGGCAGTGAAAATACTACTCCACAATTTTATTCAACTCCGCCGTAATCGCCTCTATCTTACCCCCTACTTGTTTCTCCGCTTCGGTTAGATCCATTCCCTTTTCCGTTCGGCATGAAATATAGAATTTTATCTTCGGCTCGGTGCCGGACGGCCTTACCGTTACTATGCTGTCGTCTTCCAATATGAATTGCAGTACGTTTGACGACGGGAGGTTTATGTTTTTCTCGCTGTCGCCCGTTGACGGTTTTATTGTCAATCCCGTTTGATAATCTTTCACGGATACCACATTTTGCCCGGCAAAAAGTTTCGGCGGCGACTTTCTTAAACGCTCCATAAGCGCCCTCATGGCGCTCAAACCGCTCTCGCCCTTGAACGCCTTCGATATCAACGCCTCCCTGAAATAACCGTGCCTCTCCCATATTATACGCAACTGATCCCACAACGTGCGCCCTTGGCTCTTGTGGTATAAGGCCATCTCGACCGTCATCGTCGCGGCGGAGACGGCGTCCTTGTCCCTCACCTGGGTGTTGACCAAATACCCGTAACTCTCCTCGCCCCCCACCACGTACGACGGAGCGTCCTTAGACGACTCAAACTCACGCATCATCTGACATATATACTTGAAACCGGTCAACACGTCAAAACAGAGTGCGCCGTAACTGGCGGCTATCAAACGCTGCAACTCCGTGGTCACTATCGTCTTGATAAGGGCCGGCTTAGGCGGCATACTCCCCATCTCCTTGCGGGCGCCAAAAACATAGTCGGCCAAAAGCGAACCCAACTGATTCCCCGTAATTAGCTTTAACGCCCCCCCGTCCGGCGCGGCGATGCCCAACCTGTCCGCGTCGGGATCCGTACCAAGCACCAAATCGGCGCCGACCCTCTCACCTAACTCAAGCGCCAACCTCATCGCGGAAGCTTCCTCGGGATTGGGATAGCTGACCGTTGGGAAATTCCCGTCGGGCGCGCGTTGCTCCTCCACGAACACTACGTCTACCCCCATCTCCCTAAGCGCCGTATCAACCGGTACCGCGCCCGTACCGTGCAACGGGGTGTACACCACCTTGACGCCCTTGCCCCCCTCCCTCAATAAAGCGGGACGAATGGCGCAACCCTTCACCATGTCGATAAACGGACGATCTATCTCCTCGTCAATCATCACCAACAACCCGGCCTTAATAGCCTCGTCCTTATCCATCGCCTTTATCGCGTCGCCGACGGAGAGCACTTCCTTTATAATCGCCTTGTCGTGCGGCTCAACAACCTGCGCACCGTCGTCCCAATATACCTTGTACCCGTTGTACTCCGGCGGATTGTGGCTCGCCGTTACGACAATCCCCACCGACGCCTTAAGCCGCCGCACGGCAAAAGACAACTCCGGCGTGGGGCGCAACCCGGTAAACAGGTACGTCTTAATCCCGTTTGCGCAAAAGACAAGCGCCGCCTGAAGGGCGAATAGATCGGAAAAATTACGAGAATCGTGGGCAATCACCGCGGAGGCGTTTTGGGGGGAGGATTTGGCGTTGATAACGTAATTGGCCAACCCCTGCGTAGCCCGACAAACGGTAAACGGATTCATCCGGTTGTACCCGCCGCCTATTACGCCGCGCAACCCGCCGGTACCAAACTCCAAATCGGCGTAAAAACGGTCGTTGAGCTCAATCCAGTCCTCCCGCTTCAACAACTCCTCCACCTGGGAACGGAAGTGTGGGTCCTTCTCCAAACGAATGTAATCCTGGGCCTTTTGGGCCAAGGCCGGAATGTTTGTAGATTTGTTCATAGGACTCCTCCTTTTTAAAATCAATTTGTCCATAAGGGACATTATTTTATTAACCGTTCGTTTAATAATGATGGTTTTCGTCGTGACCATTGAGATTGCTTCGTCGCTGCGCTCCTCGCAATGACGGGGGTTACGCTACACGTCATTGCGAGCAAAGCGAAGCAATCTCGAAGAATAACCACTTATTTTTTATTTACGTCAACATTACGTCTTTATTAACGCTTTGACCAACGCCTTGTATTCATCCAAATATTCCAACGCCCGCTCGACGAGGCTACCCGCCGTATAGCCGAACTTCTCCTCCAATACCTTGAAGGGGGCCGACGCCCCGAAACGCTCCAAACCTATAACTTTGCCTAACGGACCTACCATGTCCTTAAAATTAATCGGCAGGCCGGCAGTAAAGGCTAAGGCCGGGACGCCGAACGGGATCAATTTATCCCTGTATTCCTTAGATTGCTCCTTAAACAAACCCTCCGATATGGCGCTTATTACTCTAACGCCTATACCGCGTTCTTTCTTTATCGCGGCGGCGGCTTCCACGCAGACAACTACCTCGGCGCCGTTTGCTATCAGTATCAACCCGGGATTATCGCAATCCGCTACGGGATATGCGCCGTACCTCGCGCCTTGCGCGTCAACCGCCCTCGACGAACCGGGCTTAGCCGGAATGTCGGCCAAGGCTTGGCGGCTAAGCAACAGGGCGGTGGGNNAGTTTTTGTTCTCCAACGCCAAACGCCACGCCTCATTAGTCTCGGCGGCGTCGGCGGGACGCAACACCAACATACTCCGCCTGCCGCGCGGATTAGCCATACGCTCCAACAGCCTAACCTGCGCCTCATGCTCAACGGGCTGATGCGTAGGGCCGTCCTCCCCTACCCTAAAATTATCGTGCGACCAAACGTACTTGACCGGCAGTTCCATAAGCGCGGCCATGCGCATAGCCGGCTTCATGTAGTCGGAGAAGGCGAAGAATGTGCCGCATACCGCAAAAACCCCGCCGTGGGAGGCTATGCCGTTCATCACGGCGGCCATCGTAAGCTCGGCCACGCCGGCTTGCAGAAACCCGCCTGAAAAGTCGCCCTTCCGCAACACCTTCGACGACTTTAAAAAACCGTCGGTCTTGTCGCTGTTGCAGAGATCGGCGGATGATACTATCATATTGCCGATTTTTGACGAAAACTCCGCCAATATCGCCCCGGAGGCGACGCGGCTGGCCACGCCGGGTTTGTGGGTTATTGATTCCCAATCAATATTCGGAAGCTCATAACTCATATACGACGCGAATTTTTGGGCGAGCTCAACATTAGCCTTGGCCCAAGCCGCGTCTTTAGCCTTTCTGTCGCGGGCGTAGGCGCGTTTTTTGTCGAGCACCGCCTTGTACCGCTCCGCCACGTCGGGGAATATCGCGAACGGGTTGGCGGGATCGCCGCCCAAACTCCTTATCGTCTCCTCAAACGAGGCGCCGGCGTCGGAGAGCGGCTGACCGTGGGTGCAAACTCTCTTCTCGAACGACGACCCGTCCTTATCCCGCGCCCCCTTGCCCATGACCGTCTTGCCGATGATAAGCGTCGGTCGCACTTTCTCGTTTACGGCCGCAGCCAGCGCCTCGCGTATCTGCCCCTCGTCGTTCCCGTCGATTACGCTTACGCTCCATCCCCACGCCCTATACTTTGCCGCCGTGTCCTCGCTCGTGACCTCGTCGGTCGCGGTGGAGAGCTGTATGTCGTTTGAGTCGAAGAACATTATGAAGTTGGAGATCCCCAAATGCCCGGCGAGCCGCCCTACGCCCTGCGATATCTCCTCCTGTATCCCGCCGTCGGATATATAGGTATAGGTCTTGTGCGCCGCCCTCTCGCCGAAGCGGGCGACAAGGAAGCGCTCCGCTATGGCGGCGCCGAGGCCCATGGCGTGCCCCTGCCCGAGCGGGCCGGAGGAGTTGTCGATCATCCGCGCCGCGTTCATCTCCGGGTGGCCGGGCACGGCGCTGCCCCACTGCCTAAACGCCGAAAGCTCGTCCATGGTAAAGATCCCGCACAACGCGAGCTCCGCGTAAAGCATGGCCGAAAGGTGTCCGGGATCGAGGTAGAACCGATCGCGGTTCTCCCACGCCGGATCGTCCGGATCCCAGTTGAGGAACTCCGAGTACAACACGTTGATGAAATCCGCCCCGCCCATGGCCCCGCCGGGATGACCCGAACGGGCGCGCTCAATCATAGCGACGACCAAGACGCGGAGGTTGTCGGCGCAACGGTTGTTGACATTGTCGTTTATTGATCCCATGTTCTACGCTCCAAGCGCTCATCGGCTCGATTTTGGTATACCGCATTGAAAAGTAATGAATATAGTTCATGCCTTGTGAAAAAGTCAAATTATTAACGGTTTTTTTAATCTTTTTAGTCTTTGACGTATCAAAATATTATATTTGATAATATACCATTGTTTTACATATTTTTCTACGTTACAATAAAACACAAAAAAAGGCTATTCACCGATGTCGGTACCTACATCGTCAAAATCAACAACGGCAACGCCAAAATCAACGGCAACGGCTTCGCGCAAGCATTACGCGCTGTCTAAGCTCATGTTGTACACGCTCCTCGCGATCGTCCTAACCTTTGGCGCCGAGATGGTGTTTTTCACGGAGACCCTGTACGAAAGCAGTGTTGAATCGGCAAAGAACATGGTTTTGAGCTACACGGAGCGTATAGCGACCTCCATGAGGGAAGTTTTGGGCGGCGTCGTCTACCAAACGAATTATATGCAGGAGATGCTCGACGGCACGAACGCGAAGTCGCCGGAGGCGCGCGAGCGGGCCGACCGCGCGTTGCGCGACGTCTTTAAGATAAGCCCCGACGCCTACTGCGCCTGGTACGTCTTTGCCGACAGCGGGCGACCCTATTCGGTAGCCTCCGCGCGGGCCTACACAAAAACCGACGGGGTCATTAAAGAATTTATTAACGAGCGGTTCATCGCCAACCCGACGGTTGAGCCGTGGTACAACCAGCCTTTCACCACCGGCAAAAAGTTCGTCGGCACTTGCAGGTTCACCCCGAAAACGCCTGACGAAGATCCCATCTACACGGCCGTGGCGAGCGCGCCCCTAACCGACGCCGACGGCAAGATCGTCGGCGTGTGCGGGATAAACATCGTCTACAAGAGCGTGATAGAGGTGATCTACAAGTTCCAAAAGGAGAAGGAGAGCCGCGCCATACTCTTAGACAACGACATGACCATCCTATACGCGCCGGACGGGGGCGCCATAACCGTTGACACCCGCGACCGCAAACTGAGCGACTTCCCGTTTGTCGACAAGGGCCAAAAGCGCAACCTATACGACGAAATGATTGAAACGCTGCATCGGGACGGGGTCTTTTGGCGGGAGATGAGCGGGCCGTTTATAGGCGGCGACCCGGCCTTTGTCTCCATACACACTATAAACTTTAACATTTCCGAAAACGTGAAAGTCGATCCGCTCTATCTGTTTATGGGAACGCGCCTCAAATTGCTATACGCCGACGCGAATAGGCACCTATACATAATTTTGGCGATCTCCGCGATATTTATAGTAATTATCAGCGTGGTAACATGGGTTAATACAAACATCATCGCGAATCCCATAAAGAAGCTGACGGACGACGCCCTCAAGATATCCAACGGCGACTACGACGTGACCTTTGAAAATGTCGCCAAGAACGACGTGAGCGAGGTCGCCCTGCTCAAAGGATCGCTCACCAAGATGGTGGAGAGGCTAAAGAGCAATTTGCGCATGGTGGAAATACGGGTGGAGGAGCGTACGCGCGATTTGGCCGTTATGACGCGGGAGGCGGAGGAGGCCAAGGAGCAAGCCGAGGAGGCGAGCAAGGTGAAATCGCAGTTTTTGGCCAACATGAGC
>LIUJ01000171.1:0-962 GCA_001462255.1 Fibrobacteria bacterium GUT77
CGGTAAGGCTGAAGGCCGCGAGGGAAGCGCTGAAAAAAAACGGCGTTTTAGCGATTTTTGTAAATGTGGGTGAAACGGATGTTGCCGCCGTGCGCAAGTGGATTAAAGACTACGGCGACCCCGGGTTTCCGCTCATTATGGACACAAAGTCGCAAATGGTTGGCCCCTACGGGCTCGCGGATCCGAGCGGGCGTGCGCTTATGCCGCGTACAATCGTTTTGAACAGAAACCTGAAGCCGCTGTTTTTGCTGGGGACGGAGGGCGACGACTTTCCGGGAATCGTTTGGAGACTCAACGCGGAATAGTAGTGCCTCCCCCTCGCGTCAAAACAACGACACGCAGACAATCTCGCATTTTGTCCCTATACGCATAGGCGGGCCCCATGTTCCGGCGCCGGATGTTACTATCAGGTTAGGCGCGCCCGGCTCTTTTAGGTAATATCCGTAGTCAGCGGTATAAATGAATTTTGTTATTAGGTTAGCCGGAAACAACTGACCGCGGTGGGTGTGACCGGATAGCGCCAAATCCACCGCGCCGTCGTATTCATGGATTGACTTGGGGTTGTGGTCGATTACTATTACGGGCATACTTTCGCTTATCGTAAACCGCCTTGTTTGCCCGTACTTCTTATCGGTTAGCGTTACGGAAGTTCCTTCGTCGGTTTGTGTTATCAATTCGGAGACCGCAACCCTGCGCCTTTTCCCGAATCCGCCTATCGGCCGCGGGTCCAATCGCCCTATTACGGCGATTTGCCCGTTTACGACGTCGTACTCGTCGTTCAATAGCTTTACGTCGCTACGCGCTAAAAATTCGATCATGTCTTCCACGCTCTTCCCGGCGTCGTGGTTGCCGAGGCAGGCGTATACGCCGTGGGTCGCCTTTAGGCTTTTGAGGAGTTCGCTTGCCCTTTCCGGAGAGGATACGGCGTTGTAGTCGTCGTTGAATATATCGCCGGCGAGGCA
>LIUJ01000171.1:1108-3766 GCA_001462255.1 Fibrobacteria bacterium GUT77
GTTGAATATATCGCCGGCGAGGCAGATTAGGTCGGGTTTTTGGTTGTTTATAGCGTCGATTATCTTAGGTAGCCGTTTTTCGGAACCGGCCGCGCCTATGTGCAGGTCGGCGGCCAAAACGATCTTCATTCCGCTCGGTAGCGTCTTGTCGCTTAGCCTTACGTTATAGGAGGTTACGCTGATTTTGCTCGCGTTGATTATGCCGTAGGCGATAAACGCTACGGTAAGCGTTAGTACGGCGAGGCCCGCGTATAGGCGGATGTTTTGCGAGACGGGGGAGTGGACCATTCCGGTCAACCGCCCAACGGTTATCACGGCGTCGGCGGCCAAAAACAGCATGAGCGCGTAGAGGAAGAATCCCATCCAGCAACCGCCGATCCAGCGCAACGCGTCCTTTATCGCGGCTGGGAAAACCGCGACGGTCGCGAAGTTTGCCGCAATCATCAACACCGCCGCGATAAGGTATACGGCGGTGAAGAGGCCGGCGTTTGTTTTGGGGTAGAGCGCGCAAACGCTTTGAAATATCCTCTTGCCAAGATATAGATTAACGCCTATATAGAGAGTCAGCGCAATCAGGAAAAAGGCGGCTACGCTCGTAGGTTTCATTTGAACCACCGCCTGACCCGTAGAGACTTTTCTCCGATTTTGTAGCCCATTTTAACTACGGTTTCCCTGTTTTTAAGCGTGTTTTCGTAGATCGTGTCGTCGATTGTCACGGCGTCCTTTCGGAAGAACATGACGATGGTGGAGCCTCCGAACTCAAACATCCCCTTTTCGTCGCCGCGCATGAAGGCGTCCCGTAGCGGGTGGTTTGATACGCGTCCGACAAAGAGCGCACCGACTTCCATTTGCACGACCTTACCGAAGCGCTTGGTGTTCATTACCGTGTACTCGCGGGTATTTTGCGCGTAAACTTTGTAACGGGCGCAGGCTATGGGGCGGACGGTGTGCAGGACGCCTTTGATTCTTTTGCGCGATATTACCTCTCCGTCGTCGATGAAGGCGTACCTATGGTAGTCGTCGGGCGTAAGTCGGAAGATGAGGCATACGCCGCCGACAAACTCATCGGCCAAAGCCTTGTCTTGGAGAAGGCTGTTTATAGTGTATGCGGATCCCTTTATTTGAAACGTGCCGTTCGCGGCGATGTTGTAGGCGGTCAGTTTGCCGTCGCAGGGGGCGGGGAGGTCGCTTAGAACCTTTGAGAATGCCCGGCGGTCTTCTTTGGCTTTTCTGGTGAAAAAATCGTTGAAGGAGACGTATTTTTTACTGACATACTCGCTCATATCAACGCGGTTGCGCCGAATGAACCCCCGTATCAAAAGCGTTGACGCTCGGCTGCTCATAAAGAGGCCGAAGAGTTTGGAGACCGGCACTGATGTAAACAGTCGCAGGGCGACTCTCCCCGGCGCGGTGTTGTAGAGGAATCGGATGAAGAGGTTATCCCGGCGGGATATCTCAACCGTTTTGAAATCGCGCGCGTTCATACTTTTCTGAAGCATAGGAAGAGGATATATATAATGATGGGCAACCCTATGACGCAGAGCACGATTTGCGTGCGCGCGTGCGGTTTGGGCACCCGTATTTTAAGAACGAACGCCGCGGACAAGAAGATGAGCAGTATGTTGTAGATACCGAATATCGATTTGTCGAATATGTGGCAAATCGCGTAGACGAGGGGGATTATGATTGCCACGCTTGTTACGGGTAGACCCTCGTAGTAGGTGCGTTTTTTGTTTTGGCCGTGCAGTTCCGTTTCTATCACGTTGTAGTAGGCTAAGCGTATGAGCGCGGCCATAAGGTATATGGGGAAGACCGCCGTGTCGAACCAACCTAAGGAGATGAACTTATGGACGGCGTAGTAGCGCTCCCCGTACCCGATGGCCGCCGGCAGTACGCCGAAGCTGATTATGTCGGCTAATGAATCGATTTGTATGCCGTAGTGTTTTTCGCGGGTGTTCCGTTTTTTGAACAGCGAGGCCACGCGTCCGTCGAACATATCGCAGACGCCGGAGATCATGAGGCAGACGAGCGCGTAGCGGACATTCTCCATGAGCGCGAAGTGGATACCGAGTATGGCCACTATGACGCTCAGGTAAGTCAGCGCCACCCAAAGTCCGTAATATCCGACGACAGGTTGTAATTTCACTGTTTCCGCCGTGTTACGCGTGTATGGTTTCAGTTAATAATACATAAAATATATTTCGCGCCGAAAATATCAAAATTTACGATTTTTCGCGCTTACGGAAAAACTTTACTATCGGCGCGACGTAATCGCTATCGGTGGACACCCTGATTTCGTCGACGCCCGTGGAGCGAAACAGATCTTCCAACCGGGTTCTGCGCATTTCACGCTCCTTTTTATACGCTTCCAACGCTTTCCTGTTTCGCGTGTCAAAGAGGGTCGTTTCGCCGGTTTCCGCGTCTTCGAGTTCCACAAGCCCTATACTCGGAATGATCTCCTCCCGAGGGTCGCTTACGGATATCGTAATCAAGTCGTGCCGCTTCGCCGATACCCTAAGCGGCGCCTCGAAGCCGGCGGAGACGAAGTCGGAGACCAAAAAGACTACGCTTGTTTTTGTCTGCACGCGGTTCAAAAACTTAAGCGCGTTGCCTATGTTTGTGCCGGTGTTTTTGGGGCGGAAGTACAGCAGTTCGCGG
>LIUJ01000171.1:3859-8907 GCA_001462255.1 Fibrobacteria bacterium GUT77
GAAGTACAGCAGTTCGCGGATGACACGCAAAACGTGGTTCCTGCCCTTGCGCGGGGGGATGTACGACTCGACATCGGAGGTGAAGACGACGAGCCCGACGCGGTCGTTGTTGCGTATGGCGGAGAAGGCGAGCAGCGAGCAAAGCTCTACGGCCATCTCCCCTTTGAATTTATCAACGGAACCGAAGTTGCCGGAGGCGGAGGCGTCTACGACGAGCATGACCGTGAGCTCGCGTTCCTCGATGTATTTCTTTATATATGGAGCCCCCACGCGCGCCGTGACGTTCCAGTCGACGGTGCGCACGTCGTCGCCCTCTATGTAGGGCCGCACCTCGGAGAACTCCATGCCCTTGCCTTTGAAGGCGCTGTGGTAGGAGCCGGAGATCATGGAGTCTACTATGCGGCGGGTGCGGATTTCGATTCGGCGGACTTTTTGCAACACTTCTTTAGGTATCATTTTTTTTATCCTGTTTTTAGTTGTTTTCTTTACCGATTTATTACACATTTGTTTATTGATTATATTATATTACCTTTATAAATATAATATCGGCACTCACGCAAGGAGAAGATTTTGTGATACGGAAGACTGTGAGGTGGGCTATCGTCGCCGCCGCGATCGCGTCGGTGCTCTTCGCCGGTTGCAGCAGGCGGGAGAGGGTGCGTATTGAAATCGACTTTTCCAAGGCCGCCGAGTGGCGCTATATGCTTGGCGCGGATATTTACGGAACGCCTACCGCGGCGGATTCGGGGCAGTATTTCTCCGGGTCGCTTAGGGCGTATTTGCAGGGGTTGCCGGGCGAGGTCGGGGAGGGGCCGTTGCGTTGCGGGTTCACCGACGTGAATTTGGTCGCGCCGTTTCTGTCGGAGGATGAGCGTAGCGACGCGGTGCGCCGTCTGTCGGAGTTGCGCGTGGCCGTTTCGGAAAACGGCGTGACGCTCAGCGATACCGCCGGGATTCCGGGGGTGCTCTCCGGCGGATGGGACATCCTACGTACCCCGGCAAGGGTGATTCCGGCCATGCCAAACGCCGATATGACGGTCGGGTCGTCGTGGGAAAGAGAGCAACGTTTTCCGTTAAGCATCCAAAACGGCGAGGCCGAGGGGCTTATGTATCAGCTATACATGTTAGACAGCTTATACAGAAACGATTCGGGCGTCCGCGTTGCCGCGATAAGCTGGACGTTCAGCTATCGGGTAGCCACAAAGGAGAACGGCGACGACGGCAAACGCAAAATCATGTATCCGCTCGTAGGCTCGGGGCGAGGCAACGCGGAATTGGACATATCCCGCAAAAAGCTCGTAAAGTCGCAGGCTACGTTTCAGGTAACGCAATCGGGCGTAACCGGTATGGAGGTCAACGAGGTGTTGCATTTCGAGATTTTGGAGTAACGACCGGTCGTAGAGCTTAAAAAAGCCGCCTACTCTCGGTACTCGCTCAACGTTACCTTTGCGGTACCGGAGGCTAATACGGCCGCCCTTAGCCCGTTTTTAGTTGTTGCCACGCCCCTTAGCGTGATGGACTCTATCTTGCCGTTCAGCAATATCCCCTTTTGTATCGGGTAGTCGGTTAGGAGCGTTTTTGTCAACGCCTCCGCGTCGAGTATGGACGACAACGGAAATTTTATCAGCGGTTTCATCTTGTTGATTATGATCCCCTTAAGCAAACGTTTCTTTGCCTGTTGGTATTGGCTGGAAGTCGCAAGGTCGAAGTCGAGGTCGGAAAGCGAGAGCGTTTTGTCCTTGTCGTTGTATACCGCCCGTCCGGTTAGCAGCACGATTCCTTTCATGGCGCCGGAAACGTCCATTTTAATCAACAGCGGGCCGTCGGCGTTCGTACCGGAGACTTCGATGTCGTTGACCGTTATTTTGTGCATTCCCGACGAAAACGTTTTTCCGTTGAATTTATCCTTACACAGCGCCGTGGCGTCGGCGTAGGATATCTCGGCGTACAGGTTTAAGGCAAAAGCCGAGTCGCCGTTCTCCGGGGGGGCGGTGAAGTCGGGTAGCGGCGCCGGTTCGCGCTTTTCGGGCATATCGCCCATTACCGCTTCGGTTACGGCGCGGATTCCGACGAACGCCGATATGGACGCGCCGTGCCCGTTTATGTTTGAGAGGTACAGATGGGTTGGGTTTATGCGCATCCAAATGTTTTTTTGGGTTTCCGGGACGGTGAAGCTTATAGGCGTGTAAAGTTGTTCCCACAGCGGGGTCATGACGGATTTTTTTATAACGTCGGAGTTTGCCAGGGCGTTGTCGATCATTGGGCCGATTATTTCCATTAGCCTGTCGGCGAAGTAGTTGGCGACGGGTTTTATGGGGATTGTGATGAAGCGGGTTTTAAGCACCGGTTCGGTCGTCCACCTATAGCCGGCGGCTTTGGTGGTTGTAACCGGGCGCCAGTCGTTTTTGAGGCGTACCTTGGAGCGTAGGCCGACGGAGATTCCGGCCTCAATGTCTTGGTGTTCCGTGTGGGTCAACCCCATGGCTGATACCGTCGTTGATACGCGTATGGTTACCGTTACCGGGAGGTTGTAGGCGAGTTCGTCGCCCCGCGCGGTGATTTTTACGGGGCCGCTTCTGCGGGCGGATATTTTTATGCTTGTGAGACCGCCGAGAATAGCGGTGTCGCTTCTGTGAAATGTTCCGCCGAATAGGCTGTGCACCGTATTTTCGATAACGGAGGTTTTTATCTCCACCGGTATGTTTATGGTGGACGGAACCGGGGACGGCGCCTCAACGTTCGCCGCCGGGTCGGTGTCGGCGGTATCGTCAAAAGATACGCCCGCGCGGCCGACGCAGCCGACGCAGACGCCTAAAAAAATAATAATGAGGCCGTTTGGTACCCGCATGTTGGAAATATAGTATATTTATCGCCGGTGCGGGGATAATTAATGTATCCTCAAAAGTACGAGTTCAACATTAAATTTTTGGGTAGGTGGGGCATAGGGGGCGTTTATGAGTACAACCAAGCATGATTTGGTAGCGGCCGTAGCCCGCGGTACCGGGCTTACGCAGTCTGAGATCAAGATTGTTGTGGAGGAGCTTTTGGAGGCGATAGCGGAGGAGCTTGAGCGCGGGCGGGTGATTGAGTTCCGCGGGTTCGGCACCTTTTCCGTGAAGGAGCGCAAGGCGCGCCCCGCCCGCAACCCGCGAACCGGCGAGGTCGTACCGCTCGGAAGGCGCAACGTAACCGTATTTAAGTGCTCCGGCGAGTTGCGGAAGAGAATAGAGAACGGCGGATTGTAAAAAAACAAAAAAAGGTTGACGGCGTTATCGCGCAATAATTATTTTTTCTGCTCTAAAAATTTTGTTTTGGATGTGCGACGGCTCAAATATAGGGGTGGGTGGGGGATTGATAATGAGACGAATCGTTTTTTTTGCCGCGGTGTTGGTCGCGGCGCTTACGGTTGGGCGGTCCTACGCGCAGACGGGCGACGACGCGGCGAGCAACGTTACAATAGGGGTGCCGTCATTCAACGCGAGCCTGTCGATGGGATTCAATTACGACTTGCTACGCCCCATGACGAGCGTGTCGTTCCAGTATCCTGTCGGGTATTTGGGGTTCAACCTGCCGCTGGGCTATTCCGCGAGCTTGAACGACTTCCTCGACGACAAAACGATGGACGACATCTTCAGCAACGGCAAAATCTTCAAAAAAGGGGATAGGTTTAAGCCGTCCGCCGGCGCGGAACAAAACGCCAACTACTCGGTGCGGGTGGACGTGCCCATGCTCGACGGCGTTGGGACATTCGCCTACACGCAGAACTTCTACATGAACTTCAGCACGGCGCTGGGCGGGTCGTCGGTCATAGAGAGCGTACAACCTATAAATTCCACCCTTGATAACGGGGGTAGCATAGACGGTTTTCTCGCCGTAAGGGGTTCGCTTAGGTTGCCGCTCACTTTCGGCATGGGGTGGGAGACCATGACCTTCGGGTACGCCCACCGTATCGGGAAGAGCGACGACTTTGTCATAGCTCTCAATATGCACCGCCACATGTTTTCCGCAGATATAAGGCTTAAGGCGGACATTGACCTATTGGGGCACGCGGGTATCAGCGCCAAAGACATAGACATGGGTAACGGCGCGAAGATGAGCATGGATGTGGAGGAAGAGATCATCAACTTCAATTCGGATAAGTGCAACGGGTTCGCGCGGGGGCGTTTCAAGGCGGAGGGATGGTCGCCGGCGGTGGGCATAAAGTGGAAAAGATTCGCGCTTAATTCGCGTTTCGGGCTCAATGTTAAGGCCACGGGATCCGCCCAAGGCGGGTTCGTCATACCGCGCGTAGTCGACTTGGAAACCGGCGATTTGCTACTTGGCGACAAATTCAACAATTTCTCCGACAGCATGAAGACCAACCCGCTCTATATGTTCTCTATGCTCGACAGTTCGGGCGGCATAATACCTAACGAGATAGACAGCATTTCATACGAGGTAAGCGATTCTTTCCGCTGGAAAATGCCGCAAGGACACACGCTTTCATTCGACATCATCCCCCAAAAGCTCACCGTTTCCTACACAAAAATATTCGGCGAGGTGGCCGTGGAGATGGATCGAATCGTGAGAAAAAGAAGTAAAAACGTAAAATCTGACGACGTCGAGTCTTGGCTAAGCGAGAAGGACGACACGCTCAAGGTTGACGTGGGCATAATTACCGACAACATTTTGGTACTGAGCGTTACGTACCCGTCGTTTTTTATGAATGTGGGTTTGGCCGGATTCGATATACGCAACAACGATACCCATGTGCTTCGCGACAACGGCGCGCTTAAAAGCCTGCGTGTGGGAGACGTGGTCATGCTATTGCCTATAATCAACGGCGGTTTCAACCTCGGCACCAAGTTGCAGTTGCGCGTGGAGGCCGACATATTGCCGTTGCCGGCGGTGCGTAGCGGGGTCAACTACTACTTCTGATTAAGACGGATAAAAATATTAAAGGTCAACGCGATTAAATATGTAATTAGTGGGAAATGTAGACGTTGTCGTAGAGACAGTTTCAAATTTTGTGTAAACTTTAAATTTAATTTGGCGTATTTCGAGATTGC
>LIUJ01000172.1 GCA_001462255.1 Fibrobacteria bacterium GUT77
ATTTTCATAATATGAATGCCTTATGCCTAATTGTTATTGAAATTTCCTAAACTTACGGCACACAACAATTGCTTCCACTATGTTAAAAAGTCCCGCAGGGACGACACATTTATAGATAATAATAACACGTAATCCCTTGATTTATAAAAAATTACAACAATTATCAACCAACATGTTATCCGTACTGATAATAATGATACGCAATTCGTTGATTTATACAGAATTACGCCAATTATACGTAAAATGGCATTTGTATTAATAAACGTACTAAATACTGATTTTGTAAAGACTTACGTTGATTCGTCAGAACTGTCTCAAGAATCTGACGTCGTTTTCGTATAACAGTCTGATATCGTCAATTCCGTATTTGAGCAACGCTATTCTCTCTATACCCATTCCGAAGGCGAAACCCGTGTACTGTTCAGGGTCGATATCGCAGGCTTTGAATACGTTTGGGTGGACCATTCCGGCCCCCAATATTTCCAACCACCCGCTGTGTTTGCAGATGTTGCACCCCTTGCCTTTGCATAGGAAGCACTCCACGTCCGCCTCAACGCTGGGCTCCGTGAACGGGAAGAAACTGGGGCGGATTTTTATCTTCGTGTTCTCGTCAAAGAAACGCCGCGAGAAGGCGAGTAGTGTCCCTTTTAAGTCGGAGAAACTAACATTTTCGTCAATATATAACCCCTCGACCTGGTGAAACATGCAGTAGCTTCGGGCGCTTATCGCCTCGTTGCGGTATACTCGTCCCGGCGCTATAATCCTTATCGGCGGTTTTTGCGATTTCATAACACGGATCTGTACCGGCGACGTATGTGTCCGCAATAACGAGTTTTCGCTGATATAGAAGGTATCCTGCATATCGCGGGCAGGGTGTAGCGGCGGCATATTGAGTGCCTGAAAGTTGTAATAGTCGCTTTCAATATCGGGGCCGTAAGCCACTGAAAAACCCATACTTACAAGTATTTCGACGATCTCGCCCCTTATCTTCGCCAAAGGGTGTAAACTGCCGGTTTGGAACGGGTAACCGGGTAGGGTAGGGTCGAATCCGGGGTCGGCGGTCTCTGCCTTGTTCCGCCACGGGGCCTCGGTGAAGCGCTCCTCAACATCGCGGCGTAGCGCGTTGGCGGCGGCGCCAAAAGTTTTGCGGTCACTCTCGGACATTGAGCCTAATGACTTGACCAAGTCGCGTAAAATACCTTTTTTGCCGAGGTATTTTAGCCGAAAATTTTCAGCGTCAAGATCGGAGGCTATTGCGCCGAACTCGGAAGTCGCTTCTTTGCGCAACGTTTCTAACGATTCGATTGTGTTGTATTCCATAAAATTGTTGACCTCTTATTAAACTCGCCCGGCGTAAAACGACGCCGGGCAACAGCTTGATTTTTAACAAAATCCGACAAATTACTCTGAAATCGTCACAACGAGCTTGGTAAACGCTTCAGGTTCGTGCAACGCCAAATGCGCCAACGACTTACGGTCGAGTTCTATTCCTTTGGTTTTTAGGCCGGAGATCAACTTCCCGTAGGTGGTGCCGTTTAGCCTTGCCGCGGCGTTTATGCGTATTATCCACAGCGAGCGGAAGTTACGCTTGTTTTGCTTGCGGTCGCGGTAGGCGTACACGCCGGCGCGATACATGGCGTCTTTGGCAAGCGTGATACAATTCTTACGCTTGGCAAAATAGCCGGATGTCTGACTTACTATAGCTTTACGGCGCGCGCGCGACGCGACTCTTGTTTTTGCCCTTGGCATGGTATTACTCCTTCTTCAATGGTATTTGAATTCATTACTATTTCCGTTATAACTACGGTACCTACAAAGCGTTACGCCAACAATCCTTAAAGCTGGATCATCAACGACACCTTCTTTTCTACACCGTCGTAAACCAACGTCGATTTACGCAAATTGCGTTTGCGCTTCCTATCCTTCTTGTTGAGGATATGGCTTTTGAACGCCTTCTTCCGCTTGACGTGCCCGTCCGCCGTGAGACTGAAACGTTTACGCGCCGCCGACCTACTCTTCATTTTTGGCATTTTTTTACACCCCTTTTCTTCAAAAGTCAAAATGTTTTTAATCTTTAGTAATCCTAAAAATCCTAATTCGGAAAGTATTTTCAATCCTCTGTTTCCGCGGCGTCGTCCTCCACGTCCGCGTTGATGTCAATATCCTCCGCCTCTTCCTCTTCCGCCTTCTTCTTCTCGTCTATCCCGTGTTTTCGCGTGTACTCCCTTACTTTCGCTTTGTCCGGTACGTAGATAGAGATCATGTTCCGTCCCTCCATCTTCGCCGCCATCTCTATCTGCGCCAAATCCGCCAACACCGCGTCGACCCGCTCGATCATCTGCTTGCCGAACTCTATGTGCGTTATCTCACGCCCCCTAAAAACAATCGTCGCCTTCACCCGGTCGCCCTTGAGAAGGAATTTGCGGGCATGGTCCATCTTAAAATCGAAGTCGTGATCGTCCGTCTTCGGGTGAAATTTGATCTCTTTCAGATGCATGACGTGTTGCTTCTTCTTCGCCTCCTTCGCCTTTTTGGACTTCTCGTACTTGAATTTGCCGTAGTCCATAATCCTACACACGGGCGGGTCGGCGCTGGGCGCTACCTCCACCAAATCCAAGGCATAACCGGCGGCGCGGGCAACTGCGTCGGCAATGGGCAAAATACCGAGCGGCTCGCCGTCGGGAGCCACCACTCTAACGCGCGGAACGCGGATTTCATGGTTGATACGCGTACCGTCGTCTTTCCTGGGCGGTGTGCGGAATTTGTTGATACTTACCTCCTTACGTTATGTTTTTTTATAGTGTTATAGTATTTATACCGGGTACGGATAACTTTAAAACGCCGTCCATAAATTCATCAACGGTTTTGATCCCGATATCGCCTTTGGTATGTTGCCGGATAGACACCGTTCCGGCCGATTGCTCTTTTTCGCCTACTACGAGCATGAACGGTATCTTCTTTGTCTCCGCTTCGCGTATTTTGTAGCCGACCTTCTCGTTACGCTCGTCGATTTCCGCCCTTATCCCGGCCTTAATCAACGTATTATAGACATTCTTCGCGTACTCTGAAAAATTCTCCGAAATGGGCAATACGCGACACTGAACCGGCGCTAACCATAACGGCAGTGCGCCGCCGTAGTTCTCCAACAGTATGCCGATGAACCGTTCCATCGACCCCAAAAGGGCGCGGTGAATCATTACCGGGCGCTTCTTTTCGCCGTCGGCCGCCGTGTACTCTATGTCCAAACGCTCCGGCATGCTGAAGTCCAACTGTATCGTTCCGCACTGCCAACTCCGCTTTATTACGTCCTTAATATGAAAATCGATTTTGGGGCCGTAAAAAGCGCCGTCGCCCGGATTTAACTGATAGTTGATTCCCTGATGCTCCAAAACGTTCTTAAGCGCCGCCTCAGCCCTGTCCCAAATCTCTATCGATCCAATGTATTTTTCGGGGCGCGTTGATAATTCTATCTTGTAATCCTCAAAGCCGAAGGTCTTGTAAATAAAGGTGATAAACGCTATCACCTTAGTAATCTCGTCCTCTATTTGCTCCGGCAAACAGAAGATATGGGCATCGTCCTGCGTGAACTGACGCACCCTGAAAAGACCGTGCAACGCGCTCGATTTTTCGTGGCGGTGGACAAGGCCGAACTCACAAAACCTAAGAGGTAACTCGCGGTAGGAGTGCGGCACGGTACCAAAGACCAAAAGTCCGCCGGGGCAGTTCATTGGCTTTACGGCGCAAGTCGCGTCGTCTATCTGCGTAAAGTACATGTTTTCCTTGTACTTGTCCCAGTGCCCGCTTTTGTGCCAAAGTTCCTCATTCAATATAATAGGTGTCTTGATCTCCTGATACCCAGCCTTTATGTGCTCACGGCGGCAAAAATCAAGAACAATATTATAGAGCACCATCCCCTTGGGATGCCAGAACGGAAAGCCTACGCCCTCCTGGTGGAACGAAAAGAGCTCAAGTTCCCGCCCCAATTTGCGGTGATCACGCTTCTGCGCCTCCTCAAGCAACGTAAGATGTTCGTCCAACATAGACTGTTTTGGGAACGACACCCCGTAAATACGCTGCAACATCGGGTTTTTCTCGCTACCGCGCCAATACGCTCCGGCGATGCTCAATAGTTTGAACGCCTTAATAAAGCCGGTATGCGGAACGTGAGGCCCTCTGCATAGGTCGGTCCATCCGCCCTGACTGTATAGGCTCGGTACCCCCTCAATGGCGTCAATCAACTCCAATTTATACTTCTCGCCCTTATCCCCGAAGAGTTTTTTAGCTTCATCAACGCTACACTCAATACGCTTGAACGGCGTTTTTGTTTCCACAATCTCTTTGATTTTCTTCTCTATGGCGGCTATGTCCTCCGGCGTAAACGGTTTTTCCGTATCAAAGTCATAATAAAAACCCTCCTCAATGGCCGGCCCTATGGCAATCTTGGCGGTGGGGAAGAGTTCCTGAACCGCCTGCGCGAGGATGTGTGACGACGAGTGCCAAAAGACGGCCTTGCCGTCCGGGTCGTCAAACGTTAGGATGGAGATATTATCGCCATCATTGAGAATTGAAGACAAGTCCCTAAGCGCCCCGTTGACCTTACAAGCCAAAGCGGCCTTGGCAAGGCGCGGGCTGATGGCCTCCGCTACGTCCATAGCGGTAGCGCCGGAGGATACGGAAAGCGCCTTACCGTCAGGTAAAATGACGTTCATAGTGTAAAACTCCGTTATTTGCGTTGATACGAAGAAGTATCAACACAATAGTCCTAACGTACGTGTTATCAATGCTATAAGCATAATACAACTGATTGTATCAATACCGTAGGTATCAATACAATAAACAAATTACCGCCCTCTGTTTCGTGTAACACGGCACCGGTTGAACCGACTGCCGCTGCCCCGGGGTAAGAGGTGAACCGAGGTGGCATGTAAGATAATGGGCGTTACTAGGTTCGAACTAGTGACCCCTACCATGTCAAGGTAGTACTCTAACCAACTGAGCTAAACGCCCAAAAAAGCCTTTTTTGTGTGGACAAACGCCTACATGACCCGCATTAGCATGTACTTTAAAGATAATATATGCCAAAACGACACGCAACAAAAAAATAAAAAAAATGCCGAAGCCCGGAGTCGAACCGGGACGGTGTTGCCACCGCTGGATTTTGAGTCCAGTGCGTCTACCAATTTCGCCACTTCGGCGCGGATACCGCAGTTATAACAATAAATATAGTTTATGGGTTTAACGCGGCGCAAGTAATTTTACAAATTTTTTTCAAATACTCAAAATAAAAAAAATAAAAGACACGACAATAACCGTAATCAAAATAACCTAAATCTTACACTATACCCAGCGACGCTTGTTTTTGCGACGCGAAAGCGGCGCATGTTTACGGGGGGCGTTGCGGGGGGGCTTTTATCCCCCCGCAGGGTGGGTAGCGTAATAAAAATGGGCAAAGCCCATTTTTATGGAGCGAGGGAGCTGTG
>LIUJ01000173.1 GCA_001462255.1 Fibrobacteria bacterium GUT77
TTGCGGGAGCATGAAGCACATACGGACGTCGGCTTTTTCCATTTGGTCGGCGGCTACTAAGGTGGTAACGTCTTTAAGTAAATTCAGCGCCGGGACTCCGGTATCCGTTTTTTGGATTTGTTGCGACGCGATGGAGCGGATAACAGCCCTTAGCGCCGTTCTGGCGACTATCGCGGGGAAATCGTCGAGCAGCGCCTTTTTGGATTGCAGGTTGATGTCGTTCACCACCACTGACTCAAACGATCGGGCGTCTCCGTCCAACCGCGCCGAAAAGCGATCTACTCTGGACGAGACCGTAATCAATTCCGGCAACGAAATTTTTACGCGGTGCACGTCCCCGGCTCTCACCTTGCCCCTATGGCTATCGGGCATATTGGGGGCTAAGCCGGTGTGCGTTACCGTTTTGCCGCTTTTGGTTTTGGTGGAAAAGTAGAGGTTGCCGCCCGGAGTTATCGTGCCGGTCCAGTTCTGTTCCACCATTTTGGGTCCTTTGCCGGCGTAGCCGACTATAATGATCTCGGCTTGGCCCATCTTCGCGTCCCACTTATTGGGGCCGTTGTCGGGTCTAAGGCCGAGCGAAGTTACGTCGTTTTCCCTATCCCCCGCCTTGAGGCGGTCGTAGGCAAATCCCTCTACTTCGGGCGCGAGCGCCACGGGCCCCGCTCTGTAGGCTTCCGCGGACTTGTAGGTTGATATGAGCGAGTTGTCCGTTTCGCCCACCTTCTCGTAAGCCAGCGCCGAGAAGAGGTGGAACATGCCGTCGGTTCGGTATTTTTTGCCGTCTCCCGCCGTGCGCTCCCACTCGTTGAAGTAGACCTGCATCTTGCGGCTCTCGACTAAGGCTTCGTCAAACTTGCCCATTGCCATAAAGTTGAGCGCCACAAGCTGGTGCAACACCGTAAGTTCGTACGGTTTGCTGCGATAGGGTCTCACGTTGTCGTTTGTGAGCAACGCGGCGGCTTCGTTCGACACCGACTTTGTGAACAGGTCGTCGAAAATCCGCTCGGCTTCGAGCAGGTAAGCGTTGCTTGAGTCGTACATCTCCGCGTAGTGGAACAGTACGCCTATGTCCATATTGAACAGGAAAGCGTTGGTTACGCCGTCGCCGTAAAGCTTCTTTTGGTCCTTTTTTATTTCGGCGATTCTGGTGAGGTAGTCGTCGTCAAGCGGCTTGTCCAACACCTTTTGCCGTTGCATGGCCTTGTTGGTACACGAGGGTAACAAAAAGCAGGAGAGCAGTACCCACGCCGCTATCGCCCAAACGGACGCTTTACGACCGGATTTCTTAGGTTTCAACGATCCTACGTCGTTTAATGCTGTTTTCACGAAAAATATCCCCTTTTTGTATGGTTAGTGGCATACGTTTTATAACACAAAAGGCGTGAACGGGTTTCACACCCGTCCACGCGCCGTTTGTACTCACAACGTTTATCCGCGCCTAAAACACGGGGCGGTTGACTTCGTAAAACGTTACCGTAACGGCGGCGTTACAACCTCGCGCCGGCGCGTTCGACGTACTTTTTAATCTTCTTCTCCCCTATCCACACCTTTTTTGTGGACTCAAGCTCAATCAGTTCCATATTGACTTGATAGAATATGACTGAGCGTTTCCCTTCTCTGTCTACTATTGTGCTGATGTTTCCGGTCATCATGAGATCGGCGCCTTGCTCTTCGCCCATATCGGAGCGGGAGGTGACGGCGGTATTTTCCTGTTGATCTTCCCTCTCGTCGCGGATTTGTTGGCGCTCCGTTTTAGACGCCACAAACTCTACGTCGCCGGAGTTCAGAAGCTGACGCTCTATGTCCTTTACGAAAGTTTCCACGCTTATGTGCTCGTGACTCTTGTTGACGATTCGTCCCACTATAACCGTGGGTACCTTATTCGACTCTTTCCACTTGTATATCCAGCGTTGGTTGAGCGCGTCTTTGATCATCTCTTCCGCCACAAGCCGAGAATCGGTGTCGTTCCACCTGCCGGACAGGTCGATGGTTGAGTCTGAGTTCACGCGCGCCACCTGCGTGTTACCGGCGCAACCGGCAATCACGAGGGACATTAAAAGATAGCCCGCAAAGTTTGTCTTACGTTGTTTACGTTGCATTGCCACTCTCCTACGATAATGTGTTTAACGAATTTCGCCGGCTCATGCGCGTCATGAGCCGCGAATTTGACATGGTAAACTGAAAAATAATATACGCGCGCCGCGCGTGTCAAGAAAAAATTCTACTTTCCTACCGAACAAAGCACGTTTTGTTGTTGCGACACCCAAATTTGCGCCCGTTTCTTAGCGTTGTCCCCGGCGGCCTCCGGCGACGTGTAATAATACCTTCTGTTGGAGCGACCGGCAAAGATGTTCCCCTCGCCCGGATCGGACGTGAAGGGCGGGGCCTCTTTCATTATGATCCTCTCCTCCGTCCGCGTGACCGGAGCCGTCCCCTCCAGCGAGTTTTGCGTGATGATGATGAGCAACTTTTGTCGTACCTTGTAGCTCACCCTAACGGATGCCGTATAAACCTTTACGTGGTCGTTCTTTCCGGCCTCGCCGTTGATCTCCTTAAGGTACTCCGTGCTTGCCGTTACGTCCGCTTCCAATTCTTTCATCGACGGAAGGGCGACAATGCACTCCTCAAGCAACTTTTCAGTGACATTGGACTTTCCGTCCACATCAGAAGCCCCTTGTACTACCACAAGCTTACCGCTCTTTTGAGCAAACGCGCTTGCGGCAAACATAACACAAAAAAACGCAACGGTCAAAAACTTGCCCTTCATAGTACCGCTCCTCCTGTTAAGGTATGTTTTTCTGCCAATTTTCTTTCCTATAGTTTAGCGAAATCCGCGGTTTTTTAATAATCCATACTCTTTATGTTGCGCAAATTGCTGAAAAACAGCACGCCTACGTCCACGCCGATCCCCATATCTTTGGTTTTGTCGACTACATAATGGTAAGGTACCCGAAACCTTACGTCCACAGTATTTGTAAGCTCCAACGCTATACCGATATGCGCGGTCGCCGACACCCCAAAGGCCGCTCCAAAATCATCCTTAGCGCTATTTCTATCAAAATAGTGCGCCCCGATTCCGGCCCCGATAAACGGCTTAACTCTTTGAGAGGAGAGGTAATAATCGCCGCCGAGATCAATCCCAAAATTAAGCAAACTGTTTCCGGCGTACCAATTAATATCGGCAAAAAGGGCAAAATTCTCGGTAAAATCAAACGAATTCATCAAAACGACCTTCCCAAAAGCCTGCCCGCACGAATCTATGAACTCGTCGTTGAGGGCATACAACCCTCCTCCGGCGACGCCGAAACTATAAATCTTGAGGGGTGAGGTGGGTATGCCGCTCTCGGATACGTTGCCGCCGAGCGCCGTGCCGGTCAAAACGCAGACCGCCGTCAAACAGACAAATGCTTTTTTCATACGTCCCTCCGTTGTATAAGTGCGGCGGAAGCGTAAAGATCAACGCCTCCGCGATACCGGGTTTGGCGGCCAACCCCCGCCCTTACTACGCCCCGGCGCGATGCTATGGCCGTATTCCATAATGATTAGAACTTATTTGCGTCTATATTGTTACCGTTTTTTTTGTAAACGCCCTCGGACGCCGTTATTCTTTGGGTTCGGGGGTTTTCGTTTTTGCGCCGTCGGCCTCGTTTCCGTCTTCGAGCTCTACGGTTGTTCCGTCTCCGGCCGCCGTTCTTCGCCGTTTGCGTACCTCTATCGAATCGCGGGCTACGGCTATGCGCGGGGCGGCGTTGTTTTTGCAGTATACCGACTCCGGGTATTTGGCGCAAAGTTCCTCGTAGAGGGTCATAGCCGCTCTGTTTTTATTCATTACGTTGTTTGTGTACCACGCGGCGGCGTAGAGGCTTTTTGGGGCTACGTCGAGGTCGGGGTACTGTTGATAGACTCCGTAAAAGGCTTTGACCGCCTCTACCGGGTTGTTTTCCACGAGCGCCTCGGCCGCCCTGAAGTCGCGTTCCGCCGCCTCCCGTCGCGTTGTTACCGTGACCTCCTCGTCGAGTTCTATTTGCGCGCGTCTCGCGTATTCGGTTCCCCCGTACTCGCCGGCGACCGTCCTGAATAAGCTGTCCGCGTTTGCCGTGTTTTTCAGTCCGTCTCTCGCGGCGAACGCCGCCGCTAAGAGGGATCGCGGGCGGTAGGTTGAGTCGACCGACGTATCGGCCGCGAGTTCCAAGTAGTATATGTACGCCGAATCCGGCGCCTCAAGCTCAAAGCGGAATATTTCCGCCGCAGAGTAGCGCGCGGCGGCGGGGATTTTACCCGTGGCGGAGTCCGGCTTGCGCAGTTCCCGCAACTTTTTTAGGGCGGCAAACCGGGTGGAGGCCAAGCCGCCCACAGACGTAGCACCGAACTTCGACGCCTCCCCGAACTCCGCCTCGGCCAGGTCGAGATCGCCCTGTCCCTGGTATATGAGCGCGAGTTCGTAGGAGGCGCGTCCGCACAAGCTCATCGTATCGGCTTTGGCGGCGTCTTTTTCCAGCGCGTCGGCGCACATTTCGTTTATCTCTTCCAATAGCGCTATAGCCTCGTCGAGGCGCCCCATTCGGCGCAGTACGCGGGCGGTGTAGTATACAATCTCGTATTTTTGCTTCGCGTACATGCGGTTTTTCCTCATGGCCGTAAGGTGGCTCAAGGCGGCGTCCAACGAGTCCATGGCGTCGAGGCAAAAGTAGATTGAGCGGTTTACCCGGAACATCAGGTAGGGGTGCCTGCGGCTGCGCGGCGCGCCGCGCAGGAGTCCCAGCGCCTTTTCGTACTGCCTAAGCTCGTAGTTCAGATCGGCCATTTTAAGTATTATGTCGAGCCGTTTCTCCATGGGGAGCGACGAAAGTCCGCCTATCCCCTCGAGCAGTCCGAGCGCCCGCGAGTGCCCCCCGCGTCGCAACGCTATTTCCACGAGGAGCAGCGTAATCTCCTGATTTTTGTCCAACTGCGGGTGGCTGTTCAAGAGCTCCGTCAGTATCTCTTCCGCGAGCGTGAGGTTGTCCATCATTATATGCGCCTTGGCCGTGTAAATTCGCGACTCCGGCACAAGGCGGCTGTCGGGGTACAGCGTTTGCAGGTCGCGCATGCGTCCTACCGACACCGAGAAGTCTTTTTTATAAAACGCGGCCTTACCCATAAGAAAATGGGCTCGGTCTTGGTGTTTTTTGTCTCGCGGGTAAACTTCCATCATCTTAAGCGATTTTTCCACGGCTCTGTCGTACTTGGCCGCTATTTTTTCGGTAGGCGTTACGACCAAGCTGTCCGGGAAGACCCGCATGAGCTTTTTATGGTCGCGCCAAGCGACGGTGTAGGCCTCCTCGGCGTTGTAGAAGGTGTTGTAGTACGGGTGGCAGTTTACGCCTAATATCGCCATCGCCGACAACAACGACGACAGTATCGCGGCGGGCGCTTTATACCCGTATTTTCGTTTGCTTTTTATATATTTCACGCCGAATCCCATCGCGTTTGGCCCTTTGGCATTTATACGGAATATACATTGCTCCGCGGTAGAAAAGCAAATTCTGGCATAAATCTTTATAGTCTTTGATTTTGACGTCGCGTTAATGTATATTGTATGAATACGCAAAAACGAAATCAAAACCATAAGGGCGTGTTTCCATGTATAAGCTCAAAATCGCCGTACTCGCGGTCGTCGCCGTCGCTGTCGTTTTGTTGACCGGTTTAGGTTGCGGGAATTCGAGGGACAAGTTGGTTTCCGCCGCCGCCGCCGAAACCAACGGCAAACCCCGCGAGGCCGCCGCGCTCTACGCCGCGTTCGCCCTTGAGACCGCGCCGGCGCACAAGCTCCCCGACGCGCAAAAGGGCAAGATAATGCAACCGGCGTTGTGGCGGGGGGAGATTGAGAAGTACATGGCGTGGTTGACCGAACCCGCGCCGACAAACGGTTCCCTAAAAAACGCCTTAGACGGACTGGAGCGTTGCGTAACGCGCTTCGAATCCGACAACACCGCGCAGGCGGCGCAACCCAAGCCGCTCGACTCCCTACCCGCCTTCACAACCCGTTGGAACGCGGCCTTCAACCCCCCGCCGCCCAACTCCATAGATTGGGACGCCGTAGTCAAAAACGCCTTCAACAAAAATTTCTCGATGTTGCAACTCTCGGCCCCCATAACCTACACCTACGACATAAACATAATAAGCCGCAAAACGTCGCGCCGAATAAATTTTACCCTATACCCCGCAACCCCCGACACAAAAAGCCAAATAACCGCCCCGTTACCCGAAGGAGAGTATACGTTAATAATAAGCAGCTCCGTAGATTTTCAAAAAGGCCAACACTGGACCTCGGAATACGCGGCCTTTCCCATAACAATAACAGCAACGCCAACACTAATAACAATGGATTTAAAAACAAAGGTAATAAGAAAATAAACATAACAACCACGCGAAGCGACATTTGATTTTGATTTTGACTTTGATTTTGACTTTGATTTTGACTTAGACTTTGACTTTGATTTTGACTTTGATTTTGATTTTGACTTTGATTTTGACTTTGATTTTGACTTAGATTTTGACTTAGACTTTGACTTTGATTTTGACTTTGATTTTGACTTAGACGCCGCAAAGCG
>LIUJ01000174.1:0-1201 GCA_001462255.1 Fibrobacteria bacterium GUT77
TATTCAGAATATGACATCTATAGATGTAAGCACGGTGGAAATGGTAAGCGGTGCGGTTCCCCGCGCGTCAGACGCGATAAAGGCCGCGGCGATCATGTTTGCTACCGTGCCGATACTTGTCGTTTATCCTTGGCTTCAGCGCCACTTTATTGTCGGCGTTACTATTGGCGGGGTAAAGGAATAGGACTTGTGTAATTGAGCCTATACGTTGTGTAGGCCTAATAATTTTTTGGAGGAGAGGAAATTATGAAAAAAAGGACATTCTTACTCGGATTGGCGCTGTTTGCGTCGGCAAGTATGGTGTTTTGGGGCGGCTGCAAAAAAGAACCGGAAAAACCCACCCAGCTTACTGTAGAGATTTTTGACCGCGGAACTGACGGCGGAAGGTCCCTCGCGTACGACAACGCGTGGACTGACTGGGTTAAGGAAAAGGTAAAAAAAGACCTTAATATCGAAGTTACTTTCATACCTGTTGGACGCTGGTCGGAGAATACCGACATTGTAAACCTGATGGCGTCCAGCAACGCCCCCGACCTGTGTTACACGTATAACTCGGGCATGATCGCGAACTTCCGCGATCAGGGCGGTATTTTGGATCTTGCCCCCTACATCGACAAGAACCTGCCCGACCTGAAAAAACTGCTTGGACCCGACCCGGCTTTAAAGGGAAAAGACTTTATCTATCGGCAAACTGAAACTTCGAAAGGAATGGAAGGAAAGATATTTTCCATTCCGAGTGCGCGCGTAGCCCTTGCCCAGAGGAATATTTTTATCCGCAAAGACTGGCTGGACAAACTCGGCCTAACGGTTCCTACAAACCTCCAGCAGTTCCACGACGCGCTTGTCGCGTTCCGCGACAAGGATCCGGGCAATGTGGGAAAGAACAGGGTGATTCCATTTGGGCAAAACAATGATACCCGCTGGGGATTAATCGACTTTATACGTAACAGCATCCGGCCAAACCTTAGCGACAATGAATGGTGGCAAAACGACGTTCATGAGCGCCCTCTTGCGCTGCCCGGATATAAAGACGGCGTACAATTGATGAATACCTGGTATAACGAGAAATTGATCTATCAGGATTTCCCGCTTATGACTACCGCCGATGATTTTTACAATCAAATGAAGAGCGGCGTTATAGGCTCTTTTTGCCAAAACTGGGACCTTCCCTACAGGTCGGACTACAAGATCAACGAAGAAC
>LIUJ01000174.1:1351-2821 GCA_001462255.1 Fibrobacteria bacterium GUT77
CGAAGAACTCGCCAAGAACGTGCCCGGCGCGTCATTTATTCCGGTAGACCTTGGGTTAAACAACAAGAGTATGATGGATAAGACGGGTTTGTTTATATTCATTCCTTCCTTCTCAAAGAACCAATTGGCGGCTCTGCAGTATCTTAACTGGCTTGCCAAGTATGAAAATTACCACTTCCTTCAGGTTGGAACAGAGGGCGTGAACCATGTCCTTGAAAACGGCGTTCCCAGATCAACCACGCGGCCTGCCGGTGACCCCTGGTTCCAGAACTCCGACAAGAATATCGACATGACAATGCCGTTGAACGGTGTTGAAATGGGAAGTCAGGACCTTAACGCCAAAGTGATCGCGCTTAGTTACGGCGGCGTTCCGGCGGATGATATTGTAAACGCTTACAACATTTCCGTTAAGGACGCGCGCGCCGCTGTTGTACACCAGGTTACCACAACGGTAAATCAATACACGCAGACCTTACAGGATAAGGCCGACGCCCTCATTGCCCAGGCGATCAGGTGCAGTCCCGCGGACTTTGAGCGTATTTGGGAAGCGGGTTATAAAGACTGGCTTGCTTCCGGCGCTCAGGAAGTGCTTAACGAGCGGAAGTCGCTTTGGCCGTAACTTAGTTTTCTTTGTTCATTTGATGTAGTTTATTTTTGCGTAACTCGCTGCAATCGCGGGTTACGCATTTTTTTTTGTCTGGTAAAAATGTCTGTCCCTGTCCTTTAATTTATCCAAACTGTCATTTCCCCGGCATTGCGGTTAGCCCAAGCGTAATAGGGGATAAGGGTGATTTTTTTATCCTCAAGCACCGGCTCGGCGGCGTGGTATAAGGTATCGCAGGCCCAGTCTTTTTCCCTCTTGCCGGTAAAAGAAATAGTTGTAACGCCTTCCAACAGTTCTTTTTCGTGTTTGATAACTATATCGTTTGGATTCCCCGCGTGAAGCCTGAATAGTTCCTTGCCGTTGTCTTCTTCTTCCGCGCAGTATACGACAGGACCCCGCATAACCGCTGTCTTGCCGATATTTTCCCGCACATGGGGATTGGCTTTTACAAAAGTTACAGGCATATCGAAAACAAGTGATAATGTATCGCCTGCTGACCATTCACGGTCAATCAGCGCGTAACCGTCTTCGATGACACAATTTTGCTCAATTCCGTTAAGGCGTATACCGTATTTCCCGCACCATCCGGGAATCCGGAAATAATACTTGAATTTTGTTTTAGCGTTCATATCAAAAGTTATATTGATCTTTTCTTCCCAGGGATATTTAGTCTCGAGCCTGACTGATACATTCCCGTTTGAAATGTTCAGCTTCGCTTCGCTGCCGATAAAAAGATGCGTATAGATAGTATGTTCACCTGATGAATGAATGTAACTGCCCAACGAGGCGATAAGACGCGCAAGGTTGGGAGGACAGCAAGCGCAGCCGAACCATTTCTGCCTTTCAATTTTGACATGCCTTTTCCC
>LIUJ01000174.1:3074-3293 GCA_001462255.1 Fibrobacteria bacterium GUT77
GAACAGGGCTTTCTCAATCACATCGCCGTAGGTTCCCTTTGGCGCTATTGAAGTCATACGTTTGGCGAAAAAAGCAAGCCCGATAGCTGCGCAGGTTTCCGCGTAGACCGTATCGTTGGGCAGGTCATAATCGAAAGAAAACGCCTCGCCGTAAGCTGACTGCCCTATAGAGCCTGTAATGTACATCTGGCGGTTTACAATATTATTCCAAAGATCATC
>LIUJ01000175.1 GCA_001462255.1 Fibrobacteria bacterium GUT77
CACATCGTCGTCGTCGGTCGCCAGCTTGACCTCTATCAGCGAATCCCCCTCGTTCAACTTGAACGCTTTCTTACCGTCTTTGTTCACATTCTCGTAAGCCGTGAGCGGTTGCTTGTTGACGATTCCCCGCTCCGTTGCCGCTATGATGAAGTGCGTATCGTCAAACTCTCTAATAGGCACGAACGCGGCGACTTTCTCATTCGGTTGCAGGTTAAGAACGTTTACGATGGGTCGCCCTTTGGAGTTGCGCCCGGCTTCGGGAATTTTATACACCTTCATTTTGTAACAGCGCCCGGTATTCGTAAAGAATAAAATATAAGCGTGCGTAGACGCAACGAACAGCGTGGAGATGATGTCGTCCTCTTTCGATTCCATTCCCTTAATGCCCTTACCGCCGCGGCCCTGGGCGCGAAACTCGGAGACCGCGGTGCGCTTGATGTAGCCAGCGTGGGTCATTGTAATCACCATGTCCTCCTCGGCAATCATGTCCTCTATGTCAACATCGCCCACGGCGTCGGTTATCTCCGTACGCCTCGCGTCGCCGTAACGCTCCCGCATCTCCTCAAGCTCGCCCTTTATAATCTGCATGCGGCGGTCGCGGCTCGCCAATATCGCGGTCAACTCGTTTATCAGCGCCACTAATTCTTGATACTCCTGCTCGATTTTCTCACGTTCCAATCCCGTGAGTTGTTTCAGCCTCATGTCGGTGATTGCCTTCGCCTGTATCTCGCTCAACCCGAAGCGTTGCATCAGTTTCTCGTTGGCCTCCTCCGTAGTAGACGAGGCGCGAATCAACGCCACAATCTCGTCGATGTGGTCGAGAGCAATGCGCAACCCCTCAAGGATGTGGGCGCGATCCTGCGCTTTTTTCAAATCAAACTGCGTTCTGCGAACCACAACGGTGTGGCGGTGGTCCAAGAAGTGGCCCATCAGCTCCTTGAGGCTTAGTATTTGCGGGCGCATATTGACAAGCGCGAGATTTATTATTCCGAAGGTGATTTGCAATTCGGTAAATTTGTACAGTTGGTTGAGTACCACTTCTCCGAAGTCGTCTTTCTTTATGCCGACGACGATTCGCATGCCGCGCCTGTCCGATTCGTCCCGCGTAAAAGAAATTCCCTCTATGACCTTGTCCCGCGCCAGTTCGCATATCCTCTTGTAAAGAACGCTCTTGTTCACTTGGTACGGAATTTCCGTGATGATGATTTCCTCGCGGTCGTTTGACTTTTTGACGACCTCGGCGCGCCCGCGTATTATCATTTTGCCCTTGCCGCTCCTATACGCCGCGTAAATGCCGCTGCGCCCGAACACCACCCCGCCCGTCGGGAAGTCGGGGCCGGGGATAACGCGTATCAAATCGTCTACCGTAACGTCGGGGTTGTCGATCATCATAATAAGCCCCGTGGCGATTTCTCGTAGATTGTGCGGGGCCATATTGGTCGCCATACCCACGGCGATACCCGATGTCCCGTTCAGCAGAAGGAACGGCAATTTTGACGGGAGTACCGTAGGCTCTTTCAAACTGTCGTCGTAGTTGGGGGCAAAGTCAACGGTGTCCTTGTCGAGGTCGGCGAGCATCTCCTCCGCGAAGGACGTCATGCGGCACTCCGTATACCTCATGGCCGCCGGCGGGTCGCCGTCGATGGAACCGAAATTCCCCTGACCGTTGACCATCGGGTAGCGCATGGAGAAATCCTGCGCCATACGCACCAACGCGTAGTAGACCGAACTGTCGCCGTGCGGGTGGTACTTACCGATAACGTCGCCGACCACGCGGGCGCACTTCTTGGGCGGTTTGTTGTGCTGTAAACTGAGTTCCTCCATGCCGAACATAACGCGGCGGTGGACGGGTTTAAGCCCGTCCCGCACGTCCGGCAAGGCGCGGGATGTTATCATGCTCATAGAATAGTCGAGATACGATTTTTGCATCTCGTCTTCAATGAAAACCGGCAGAATTCTTTCTGACGGGGTACCTGATGTTGCAATCTCGTTCATACTTATTTATACCTTTTTGTTTTACGGTTCTTAGAAACAACTAATGTTAATGTATCTCCTGGATTGCTTCGTCGCTACGCTCCTCACAATGACCGTCATTGGCTTCGCCGAGATAAACAAGTTGCGAGCGTAGCGAAGCAATCCAGAAAGTTACGTTTATAAACAAACCATCTACTCTTCCCCTTCTTCTATCTTTTGCCGCAAAAACGGCATCATCCAGTGGGCGGTTGAATCGAAACATAGGGGGGTAATCGCTATGTACCCGTTCATCACCGCGCGGGAATCAAACGAGCTGGACTCCTCTATTGCCATCCTGTCTCCGAATACGTTGTGACCGCCGTAGGAGGGGTGAGACTTGTCCTCTATCTTCCTGTACTCGTCTTCGTAATTTGCCATACTCTGCCACGTAACTTTGAACCCCTTTGAATTTGCCGGGTCGCACGCCGGAAAGTTTATATTGTAAAATACCCGCATGTCGAGCGGCGGGTGCGGGGCGTTCAGTATCTCGTCTATCAACATCGGCGCCATCTCCGCGTACATGGACATAAACTGGTTGTTCCTATTAAACATGGAGAACGCGAAACTCGGTATCCCGTAGAACGCTCCCTCCCGCGCCGCCGAAACCGTGCCGGAGTAAAACGCGGCAATTCCGGAGTTGTCGCCGTCGTTTATGCCGGAGACGACGAGATCCGGCTTTTTCTTCACGAGACTGCTGATAGCGAATTTTACGCAGTCCGCCGGAGAACCGTTTATGATGTAACCGGGCATTTGGTCGGTACCGACAACCGCCTCACGGTAGAAGAGCGGCTTCATAAATGTAAACGTATGGCTGACCCCGCTCTGCTCTTTTTCGGGGGCGGCGACCACCACGTCGTAGAGCGGTGAGAGCACGTCGTACAAAAATTTAATGCCGCGAGCGTGAAAGCCGTCGTCGTTTGTTAATAAAAGCGTTTTCTTTTTGGACATTGTATCTCCGTAATATTGTGTTATAACCCTAAGATTCTTAGGATTCCTTCCTGTACCTTACCGACTTCGTCAACGGTAAGTTCTCCGATTTTTTCTACAAGACGTTGTTGTGATACCGACCTAATTTGAAAACAATCTATTGAAGATGTTTTACTAAGGCCGTTTCTTTGATGCGGCTCCAATCTTACCATCCAAGCGGCTATAGCGTAATGATCTTTCCATCCGGTAATTGGAACTACTACCTTTAACGGCAATTTACCGAGTTTATTATCATTAACAATTAACGCCGGACGGGTTTTATTCATTTCTGCGCCAAGAGTCGGATCTAAGTTGACAAGCCAAATTTCACCTTGGTTCATAAAAATCCTCACCGTCAAGTTGAGTAAATGCCGTCAATTCTTTATCATCGATATAATCGGCGTATAAACGGTCAGCCGCCGTTTCCAAAGAGCTATCTTGATGATTAAGACGAATGGAGCGTATTATTTGTTCCACAATAAACATACGTTTATGCGCCGGCAAACAATCAATTTCATGAATAATAGCCGTCGTTTCCATAAGACCAATCTCCTCATAAAACTAAATTTTTCAGATTACGCAGTATAACAATAACCAATCCGCCGCAACCGGACTTACCCCTAAATATCCAAATTCTTAACCTTCTCCGCGTTATCCTCGATGAACCTCCTGCGCGGTTCCACCTCTTCTCCCATTAGCATTGTAAAAATTCTGTCGGCCTCTATAGTGTCTTCCAATTTTACCTGCAACAGCGTCCGCGAATCCGGATTCATTGTCGTTTCGGCTAATTGTTCGGGATTCATTTCTCCTAAACCCTTATAACGTTGGATGACGATGTTTTTCTTGTCCGCCCAATCTTGCAGTATGGTCTCTTTCTCATTGTCGCTATAAACATAACGCTCCTCCTTGCCGGATTTCAGTTTGTATAGCGGCGGTTGGGCGATGTATACGTTTCCGTTTTCCACTAAGCCGGGCATGTGGCGGAATAGGAAAGTCAGCAACAGCGTGCGGATGTGCGCCCCGTCCACGTCGGCGTCGGTCATTATGATGATCTTACCGTAGCGCAACTTTTCAATCTTAAAACCGTCGTCGTCTTCCGACTTGCCGAATCCCGTCCCGAAGGCCTGCACCATCACCTGTATTTCCTCATGGGATATGATCTTATCTATACGCGCCTTCTCGACATTCAGTATCTTGCCCTTTAGCGGCAGTATCGCCTGAAAGGTGCGGTCGCGGCCCATCTTGGCGCTACCGCCGGCGCTGTCGCCCTCTACTAAGAATATCTCGCATTTAGACGGGTCGCGCTCCTGACAGTCGGCGAGCTTGTCGGGCAGGCCGGCGCTCTCCATGCCGTTCTTCCGCCTTGCCAACATCCGCGCCTTCCGCGCCGCCTCACGGGCGATTGCCGAGTTTACGCACTTCTCCGCTATCTTCTTGGCTACCGCCGGATTCTCCGCCAAATACGTGCCGAGCATCTCGCCCACCGACGTGCTCACAATGCCCGCTATCTCCGAGTTGCCCAGCTTCCCCTTGGTCTGCCCCTCAAACTGCGGATTCGGCAGCTTCACGCTGATCACAGCCGTTAGCCCCTCCCGC
>LIUJ01000176.1:0-1291 GCA_001462255.1 Fibrobacteria bacterium GUT77
GAGCTAAGCGGTTAGAGCGGAGCGTCCTTTGGGGGTAAAAAGCCGAAACAATGTCTATGGCGGCGGGGAGCGCCGCCATGACTTGTTTCGGCGGGGTTTCGGCTTCGTTCAGTCGGCGGTTGGGGGCGGTATTGTTTTGATTTTGGTTTTGACTTTGCTAAAACCGCCGAAGGCGGTCGCGGTATTTTTTGGGTGGGTGGTTTATTATATCAAAAATATTAACTTTGCTTATGCGGAAAGTATTATATTATAGGTACACTTGGGGTAGTTTTATATAGCGGAGGGGTGGTGGCGTGGATTATGTTTGATGTAATTTTTTACGTTGATAGGCATGGGCGGGAACCTGTAGGTAGTTATATTGATGAACTTGTTGCTAGAAACGACAAAGACAGTCGGATAAGGCTACATAAGATTCGTGATTACATCAATTACTTGCAGAAACAAGGCAAACGAGCCGGGGAACCATATATAAAACATGTTGATGGCGAAATATGGGAGTTAAGACCGACGAATGACAGAATATTTTTTGCTGCGTGGGATAAAGATTGCTTTGTGTTGCTTCACCATATAGTAAAGAAAACACAAAAGACGCCGCGTAAAGAAATCGACAAGGCAAAGCGTAATTTGTCTGATTTTAGGGAAAGGATGAAACGATGAGCAAGAAATTCGTAAGCCCGATAGGACGTTATTGGGACAGTGAATTTGAGCGTAAGATTTTTACGCCCGAGGAGATAGCCGCCTCCGATTTGCGTGTTGCGATGATGATTGAAATATCCGAGGCAATGGCCCAAAAGGGTATATCTCACGAAAAGTTGGAGACATTGAGCGGCGTCAAACGGCAGATTATTGCGCGTATGGAGCGTGGTAGCACAAGTCCACAGTTGACGGCGGTGTTGAATGTGTTGGCGCCGCTGGGTAAAACCCTATACATCGGCGACATAGAATCTCCGCCGCGTGCCAAGCAAACCAAGAAAGCGACCGCAGGCAGTGCCGCGAAATCGGCAGCGAAAAACAAATCCGCTCGGACCAAAACACGCGCGAAGGTGTCGGTTGCGAAGTAAGGAAGGCGTTAAAGTGTTAGAGCGCATTTCAAAACGATATTATGGAACATTGGGTTTTGCTATATGCAAATAAGAATTTTCACTATTCCAAGTGCCGACAGCGGTTCCCTTCAGTCCGAGATGAACGCTTTTCTCTCCGCGCACCGTGTTTTGGAGATAGAGCAGAAATTTTTCCAAAACGACAACGGCGGTTACTGGAGTTTTTGCGTGCGTTACATAGACGGCGGCGG
>LIUJ01000176.1:1304-3279 GCA_001462255.1 Fibrobacteria bacterium GUT77
ACTATTCCCAGTGCCGACAGCGGTTCCCTTCAGTCCGAGATGAACGCTTTTCTATCCGCGCACCGTGTTTTGGAGATAGAGCAGAAATTTTTCCAAAACGACAACGGCGGTTACTGGAGTTTTTGCGTGCGTTACATAGACGGCGGCGGAGGCGGCGGCGCGCCGTATCAAGGCGGTTATTCGGGCAAGAAGGTGGACTACCGCGAGGTTTTGAACGAGCGTGATTTTTCGGTGTTTTCCAAGTTGCGCGCCATTCGCAAGGAGCTCGCGGCGGCCGACGGTTCTCCGGCGTATGTAGTGTTTACGGACGAGGAGCTCGCGAACATCGCGCGGTTGCCGGAGCTTACGGAGAAGGCGGTGCTTGAGATTCAGGGGATAGGCGAGAAGAAGTTGGCGCGTTACGGCAAGGCGATGTTGGAGAAATACAACGCGTTGGCCGCGGCCGCCGGTGGGGACGCCGCAAAGGCGGCGGTTGCGTTGGCCGACGGGGGCGTTGCCGCTTCGGCGCCGCCGTTTGACGAGGGCGCGAAGTGAGGCGCACGGGGTATTTGATTGATGGGATAGCGGAACCGGAGAATCTGCGCCTCGCTTTTTGGAAGGCTAAGAAAGGCAAGTCCGACCGGGAGGAGGTTCGCGAATTCGGCAAAGATTTGGATAAGAATCTGCTCGCGTTGCGGGAGGGGATTTTGAGCGGCGCGGTATCGGTGGGCAACTACCGGTATTTTACGGTGCGTGACCCCAAGGAGCGCCTTATTTGCGCGGCTGATTTCAGCGAGCGCGTGTTGCACCACGCGATAATGAACGTGTGCGGCCCGTTGTTTGAGAAATTTCAGATATACGACAGCTACGCGACGCGTCCTGGCAAGGGGCAGTTCTCGGCGCTTTCGCGCGTTAAGGGGTGGACGGGGAAAGATATGTGGTTTTGCAAGCTCGACGCGCGCAAGTTTTTTGACAGCATAAGCCACGATGTCCTTTTCGGGCAGTTGTGCCGTATCTTCAAGGACGGGCGTTTGTTGGGCGTTTTTCGGCAAATAATAGACAGTTACCGCGCGTCGCCGGGGCGCGGCGTTCCCATAGGCAATTTGACGAGCCAGTATTTCGCCAATTTTTATTTGGCGCATTTGGATCATTTTGTTAAGGAGCGTTTGGGGGTTAAAAAGTACGTGCGTTACATGGACGATATGGTGATATTGCATTCGAGCAAGGATGGTTTGATAAAAATTTCAAGAGAAGTGCGTGATTATTGCGAGAATGAGTTGAGGCTTGAGCTGAAACCGATATGTTTGAACGATGTAGGGCGCGGCATTCCGTTTTTGGGATTTGTCATTTTTCCGAATTCGGTTAGGTTGAATAGGAACAGTAAGAAGCGCTTTTTGCGCAAGTATATGAGTTACGCGAGGAGGGTGCGGGCGGGGGCGTGGTCGCAGAAGGAGTACGCGCGTCACGCGGAGCCGCTTATAGCCTTTACGCGTTTTGCCGACGCGCTTGGTTTTAGGAGGCGTGTCTTGTTGAGGAGGGAAGCCGGCTTAGGGGCTCTAACCGCGTGAATCGGGGCGGCAGTTGGAACAACGACGCGAGGAACTGCCGTGTTTCCAATCGCAACAACAACAACCCCGACAACAGCAACAACAACATAGGGTTCCGCCTTGTGTTGGTGTCCCCTTAGCTCAGAGGCAGCCGGAGGCTGTAAGTGAACCGGCCGGTTTCCCAACCGCGCGAGCGGTTAAACAGTGCGTTGACGGTCCCCCGGCGAGTAGCTACGCCGAAAGTCGGGGTATCTCCTCTATACGGGGTGCCCGCTCGTCGCTCCGTGATTTCCCCTACGCCAACTGCAACTTTTTCTTAGCGTCGTCAAGCGAGTACCCGCTTTCGAGCAGAGCAAAGACTTCCTGCCGTCCTTTCTGCAGGCCTTTCTGCAGGCCTTCTTGCCTACCTACCAGCAGGCCTTCCCGCAAATATTCCTGCTTTAGTTCCT
>LIUJ01000177.1 GCA_001462255.1 Fibrobacteria bacterium GUT77
CCCGCAAGTCTTGGTCACCGGCTTCGACCGCGCTAATTTGCGCTTCGACGTCCAAAAGCCGCGCGACAAGTATCAGGCGCTTAAAACTTTCTTGTCCGACAAAACGTCGCGTAGCGGCATCGTCTACTGCGCGACGCGTAAGACCGTGGAAGAGATATGCGAACAGTTGCGAAACGACGGATACAACGCCTCCCGCTACCACGCCGGGCTCGACGACTTGGAACGGCACAATAATCAAGACGATTTCCTCTATGACCGCGTACAAATAATGGTGGCCACAAACGCGTTTGGAATGGGAATCGACAAGTCAAACGTCTCATTCGTGGTGCACTACAATATGCCCAAAGACATAGAGAGCTACTACCAGGAAGCGGGGCGCGCCGGACGCGACGGCGAACCGGCCGACTGCCTCCTCTTATACAGCGGCCAAGACGTGCGCCTCAACGAATGGATGATAGAGAACGACAAGGACGCGCAGTATCCCGATAAGGAAACGGAACAATTATTGAAGGAACGCGGACGCAACCGCTTACGCGAAATGACATTCTACAGCACGACGGGCGACTGCCTGCGCGGCTTCATCCTCAAGTATTTCGGCGAGACACCGCAAAATTTTTGCGGCAACTGCGGCAACTGCGACACGAACTTCGAGAGCGCGGACATCACCATAGATGCGCAGCAGATACTGTCTTGCGTAAAAAGGATGAACGAGCGCTTCGGTTCTCGGATGATCGTCGACGTGTTGCACGGCAATTTGAACGAAAAGGTGACGCGTTTCGGATTGGAAAATCTGTCCACTTTCGGTATAAACAAGAGGCCGGTACGGGATCTGCGGGCAATCGTCGATTTTTTGATAATGCGCGGCTATTTAATAAAAACGCAGGATGAGCGCCCCGTAATAAAATTGGGGGAAGGAGCGGACGGCATCCTACGCGGCGGCGTTTCCGTGCAGATGAAGCTGTCGCAGGGGACGCCGAAACGCGGCGAGGAGCGCGACGGGCTTTGGGATCACGGCGAAGCGGCGGCGGAGGCGGGCGGGGAACGCGTTTGGCGGCGCGAACGACGGGAGGGCTGGGAACGCTCCGGCCGTGGGCCGCGGCGGTCGGCGGGGGCCGTCAACACGCAACTGTTCGAGGTGTTGCGCGGGCTTCGGGCGCAAATCGCCAAAGAGCAAAAAGTCCCGGCGTACGTCGTGTTTTCGGACGCTACGCTAAACGATATGTGCGCGAAAGTCCCGCGCACGGAGGAAGATTTCCTAGACGTGTCCGGCGTGGGGGCGGTAAAGTTGGAACGCTACGGAAAACAGTTCCTTGAGGCTATCGCGGGTTATGCGGAGGGTGCCGGAGGAGCCATTGGTTAGAAAAATTGAAAAAAAGTTGACAGACGGCGCGGAAAACGGTATATTACCTATAATCAATAGCCCAATAGAAAACAGATACTCCGGCGTGGGCGTACCGAGCGACATCTATAACCACGGCAAGCCGCTTAATAATCGTCAACAAGCGCTCTTGGATAAGTTGCCGGAGTATAACAGTCGTGCGATAGTCGGCAAGGACGACGTTTCTATGAACGACTTGTCGGCGTTGACGGCCAAAGAGGGCGTTGAGTTCGCGATGTTCACGTGCGGTTCGAAGCGCCTTGTTGTAAGAGGTAACAATGAGCACGTTAATATAAATTCAATGAGAGCGATGGTGTTAAAAATGCAGGGTTATAAATGGAGTGGGCATACTCATCCTGGTAACAGTAAAATAGTATTGCGGTCGTCAGACGGGGACGTGATGGTGTTGAAAGCATTTAATCAAAATGTGAGTGTTATATATAATTCTGTAGGGGAATATCAAACATTTACAAAGGACACGTAGGAGGATTAATATGGTGACCGGTAGACTTTTTAAAAAGTATATGAACGAAATAAAAGAGTATTGCGCTGAAAACAGCCTAAGTTTTGATAGGTTGTGTAAATCACCGTGTTGCTTTGATAACGAGCAGTTAATTATACAACGAAACGAGATTGACCGAGAAAAAGGGAAGCTAGGTTTGATGGACAATATCCCTATACCGTCTACATTAGAGATTTATCTTGAAAACGGCAGACTCCGTTTTGTGCAGACAGACATTACACGTAAATATTTGGGCGTATCGGAAGAGTATCGGTTTGTTACTATGCCGAAAGCGGCGGTGGCGTAAAAATTTGGTTTTGCTATTGACTTTTTTAAATTCATTAAAAACTATCATCAATCGCTCGGAACGATAAGTTTCGGGTCTTTCGGCTCTACTCGAACAGCCTTGCACCGCTCCGCGATGACTTCCCCCGGCGGCGCGTGGCGGCGTTTTCTTACGAAGCGGGCTTCGGTTACGTGCACTTCCGCGTATGAGGTGTGCCTCGCCTTGGAATACCATACCGCGAGTTGCGCCGCCTTGTGGATTATCTCTTTCGGCGGATTCGGCGTATCCTTTTTATGGCGGATTATCACGTGGCTGCCGGCATGGGCGGCTACGTGCAACCAAATGTCCGACGGTTTTGCGAATTTTATCGACAGTTCGTCGTTCTGCTCGCTGTTCTTTCCCAAATAAATTTCCCATCCGTCAATCACATACCGCTTGAACGGTACCTGCGGCTCGACCTGTTTTTTCTTCCCGCTTAGTGTCGTAGCTATGTCAGGCAAAAACTCCTCGGCTATTTCGCGGGCGCGTTCGACGTCGCCGTCGTCCAAATCTTGTTGATTTTTATCATTAACAATCTCTTCAATGGTATTGATAATACCGTCCAATTTGTCTAACGCCGCCGACGTCTCCTCCACATTAGCCGTCGCCGTCTCGTAGCCGCGCCTGCCTTTTCTGGCTTTTTTGTACAGTAATTCGGCGTTTTCCAGTGCGTCTAAGGCGGGGTTTAGCGCAATGGTCTCCGTCTCTCCGGTGTGGACGTTTTTGAACTCGGCATTTGCCGTGCCGCGCGGGGCGATAGCGGGGGCGGCCATAAGCGTGTCGGCCGCCTGGCTGTAGCGAGTATAGCGCGACGCCTCCTCCGCCTCGGCGCGTTGCTTTGAGAGTTTCTTCTCCTCATGCTTGCGGAGGGCCTTAATCCGGTTGCGGACGGCGCGGATTCGGTCGGCGGGGGAGGGCGGTTGTTTGGATTCCGTTTTCATGGTACAAATATACATTATGAAATGTTTTTTGTTCGTTTTTTTGGAAAAATACATTACCGGAATGTATTTTTTTAAACGGCGGCCTACCATAGGATTGGCCGTTTTTGACTTTTTAAGACTATTTAATCGTTTTTGACTCGAATTAGGACGGTTTATTTTGGACGATAAAACCCAAAACAGCGGCGCTGGCGGGGTAAAGAGCTACCACGATGAGGTCGCCAAGGTCAGCGACGCCATCGTCGCGTTCTTCAAAAAGACCTTCTCCGAGGTGCATTTTGACGGCCCCCCCTTCGATCCGGCGGAGGTGCAACGCTCTCCGGTGATGTTCGTCGGCACGCATAGGAGCCACGCCGACTACTTCTTCATCGGGTCGAATTTCGTAAAACTCGGCTTTAAAAACGTCCGCTTCGCGGCGGGGGACAACCTCACAAAGTTGCCCTGGTTGGGCCCCAAATTCCTGAATTTCGGCGCTTTCGCCGTATCGCGCGACAGCGGCTTTGACCGCAACTACGTGCGCAACCTGTGCGCCCGGGTCATAAAAATGCTCGAGGACGGCGATTCGATATTGGTCTTCCCCGAAGGCGGGCGCA
>LIUJ01000178.1 GCA_001462255.1 Fibrobacteria bacterium GUT77
TTTGCCGACGATATGCAAAACGTCGTTATCGACACCATGAAAAAAATTTCCGAGGGCGATCTTAGCGCTAACATCGAACTTAAGGACGGTAGGGACGAAATATCCGGTGCCCTCAAAAGAACGGTGGAATCGCTGAAAGTCGTCGTAGGCACCATGAAGAAAATTTCCGTAGGCGACCTAAGCGTGGAAATTGAGCCCAAAAATGAAAAAGACGAAATATCCAACGCGCTTAAAAAGACGGTAGAGTCGTTGCATGGGCTCATAATCGACGACGGCGGCAGGGTTTTTAACGCGGCGGCCAATAAAGATTTGTCGCAAAGGCTTACATACGAATACCAAGGCGAATTCGCCAGGATGAAAGACAACATAAACACGGTCATGCAAAATCTTAACGAGGCGTTGGGTCATGTGACGTTGACCGTGTCGCAGGTGTCCGGCGCGAGCAATGAAATTGCGCACGGGGCTCAAGACTTGGCCGAGTGCTCAAACGAGCAGGCCAGTTCCTTAGAGGAGGTGTCGTCGAGTTTGGAGTCCATGTCGGGCATGACAAAACAGAATGCCGACAATTCCAATCAGGCGATGGTTTTAGCCTCCGAGGCGCGTGTCGCCGCCAACGCCGGGGACGTATCCATGAACCGTATGGCCGACGCGATTCGCCAAATCAAGGCCTCGGCCGACAATACGGCCAATATCATCAAGTCGATTAACGACATAGCGTTTCAGACCAATCTGCTCGCTCTCAACGCGGCCGTTGAGGCGGCACGCGCCGGAGAGGCCGGCAAGGGGTTTGCCGTTGTGGCCGAAGAGGTGCGCAACCTCGCCATGCTAAGCGCCGAAGCCGCCAAAAATACGGCGGACATGATTGAGGAATCGGTCAGAAACGCCGACGGCGGCGTCAAAATAGCGGAGGAAGTGGTCGTGTCGCTCGGTCAAATCGTTGACCGTACCGGCAAAGTGGGCGACCTCATAGCCGAAATCGCGGCGGTTTGCAACGAACAAGACCGCGGCATCAAGCAAATAAACTCCGCCGTGGCGCACGTGAGCAAAGTCACCCAGCAAAACGCGGCTAACTCCGAAGAGTCGGCCAGCGCCTCCGGGGAATTGTCAAGTTTAGCCGCCGAGCTTGCGAACATGGTGCGCGAGTTCAAATTGAACGAAAGCGGCGGGGTCGATTCACAAACCGGACGAAACGCTCAAAAACAATACGCGTCGCCTCCGCCGCAAACCGAACGCGGGTTCGTCATTCCCGTCAAAAAAACGACGGACATTGCTCTTACGGCTCCGGAAACCAAGTCTATAAAAACGATAGGTGCGGGGGAGATAATTCCGTTTGACGATAGCGAATTGGGTTAGTTTTAACGTAGAGAACCCATTATTTCCGTCCGCCCGTCCGCCCCAACAACCAAGCGGCAGGACCCGTCCGAACCGGCGAATCCCGCTCCGTCGATCTTCGCGTATCCGGCCCGCCCGTTCATAAAATCCTTGCCCGCGTCCCGTCGCCCGTCGCGAAGCACAACCGTTTGCGGGGTAAACCCCGTGCTAAAAGCGAACTCGTGCGCCTCGTCCTCCAAATGCTCGTCAACCACTACAAGCGGCACGGTCTTTATTCCTTTTTTGGTCAACAACGGCTCAACCTCCCTAACGCGCAGATTTCTTACCTCGTTTTTTTGCCCCCGCGCAACGATCCACGCGGCGTTGTCCTTGTATATGACTACGTTGATCGCGGCGTTGTCGCCGCGTAGCGCGATATTTTCCGTCTTAACGTTTATAAACGCGTAAAGGGTCGCTACCGCTATAACAAACATTGTCGCCGCTCCGGCTCTTAACGCGTAAACACCGCGTGATTTTGCCCGAACGGCGCATAAGCCGACCATGAATAATGTCGTTGCCGCAAGCAACGTCGCCGATACGTTCGGTATGATAATTTCACTGATAGGTATTCGTTCGCAGAATCCGCACATGAAGATCATCAGGGACAAAACCTTCTCGGAGCAGAATATCAACGCGTTAGCGACGATCGCGACGGGGGAGAGGGCGATAGCCGAGAAGAATAGCCACATCGCCGCGGACATGAGCGGTATGGCTATCAAGTTAAACGGTATCCCGTAGAGCGACAGCGATCCGAAGTGATACAAAAGCGGCGGCGCGGTAGCCGCGAACGCGGCCAAGGAGACCAACAATGGGGAGAGCAGTTTTTCTATAAGGAACGCCACAGGTTTATTATAAACTGTTGAATCAACGGCACGGGTAATTTCCGATAGTACCGGTTGCAACATAACGATACCGGCGGTTGCGGCGAAAGAGAGTTGAAAACCCGGCGCGAAGAGGCTGTGCGGCGAGAAGCAGAGCCAAAAGAATCCGGCGATACCAAGCGTGTGGACGATGTGGTTCTTGCGTTGGAGCGTTACCGACACGCATAGGAGTGTGGCCATGGCCGTGGCGCGAAAGAGCGAGGGGATGAAGCCAATCAAAAACAAATATCCCCAAAGCGCCGCGAGGGCTATAAGCGTTTTGGCGCGGCTCGGTAAGCGGAGCATACTGAGTAGCGCGAATACGGCCGAGTAGAGTAACGCGGCGTGGAAGCCGGAGATGGCCAATAGGTGAACTATACCGGCTTTACGGAAGAGGGTGTTCAACGATTCCGGCAAATGCTCCTTTTCGCCCAAGAACGCGGCGAGGAAGATACCGCGCGCCTCATCCGTACGAGCGTTGTTTGTGACACGGCGGACGTGGTTTCTAAGGCGGTATGGGATACTGTTGATTGAGGCGGATATATCGATTGACGCCTCATTTTCGTCCGCTACGTTGTTGATTGAGAAGCTCCCGCTTATGTTGTTGACGGCGAAGTGTTCACGCATGTCAAACCCGAAGGATCCGGCGGCGCGGCGCGGCGCGGTGTACCGCCCTTGCGCCGTTATTACCCCAAACGGCGGTACCGGTTGCTTAGATACGCACTGTAGCGTTTTGCCGGTAAGCGCCGTCGCGACCTCTTCGTCGTTTGCCCCTACTACCTTGGCGCGAAATTTGTTCCCCGTCGGCGTTGACGCCACCGGACTTGATATCCGCGCCGTTAGCGTCAGTAAGCGGCGGTTTTCGCAGACGGACTCCATTTCGGCGTAAAAATTCCTTATGCTAAGTTCGCTCCACGAGAAGAGTGTGGCCCCACCCGCGGCGATGAGCGCGAACCTAACCCAAACCCGTTTGGATAGGCATCCGAAAATCATGAAAATGATCGTGGCTATAAGCAGTAACTGTATGTAAATCAATGTATTAGGTACATAGTTTTGACACGCCGTAAGGCCGGCTTTCGCGGCGCATATCCCAACGGATATGCCGCAAAAAGCCGCGAATCCGGGTAGACGCGTCCAATATTTGAAGTTTGGGAATAACTTTGCGGCGCTCATATATTCTCAATCATCCGACTTAATCTAATGTTTAATTTCGACAACGTATAACCAAACTCCGTAGGGGAGGACGCGCCCCAGCGGGGCGTTCTTGTCCCGTCCTCGGTCGCCCCTACGTGTCAAAATTACATCGTTATTGTTGAAAAAAACCAATGTTTAATTGAATCGGTTATTGTTGTGTATAGTATGGGCGTTACGCGCAACGCCCATACGAATTAAATCAGGATTTGCCGTCGCGTCGCTTAGAACTTTCCTCTGTACCCGAGTTTTTTAATAGCGGCCTGCGTCTCCGCGCTCATGCCGCTATTGCCGGCGAATACGTCGTGCGGTGTCCAGTCTCCTTGTCCCCAGTACGACTGTTCTCTCCATCCCGGCCATGTTACGGCCGTAATGCTTTCCGGGAAGGTTACGTCCGTCAATTTTGAGCAACTGTTGAACGCTCTTTTTCCGATGGATTTTATGCCTTCGCCGAAGGTTACCGACGTTAGGGATACGCAGCTCAAAAACGCCTCGCTTCCTATGGATGTCACTCCGTTCGGAAGCGTTATGGAAGTCAGGCTTGAGCAGGCGGCGAACGTTAGGTTGCCTATTGAGGTTAGGCTGTTGGGGAGGGCGACCGTAGTCAGGCCGGTGCAGACGGCGAAGGCCGTGTCGCTTAGCGACGTTACGCCGTCGGCTACTGTTATTGATTTTAGGGCGGCGCAGTTGGCAAACGCGTAGCTTCCGACCGACGTTACGCCGCTTGGGATTGTTACGGAGGTAAGGCCTGAACCGTTGAACGCTCCGCGTCCGATGGTTGTTACGCCGTTTGGAATGGTTACGGCGGTGAGGCCGGTACACCCGTTGAACGCTCCGCGCCCGATGGTCGTTACGCCGTTCGGGATGGTTACGGAGGTCAGTCCGGCGCAGTATTGAAACGCCAGGTTATGGACGGACGTTACGCCGCTTGGAATGGCGTACGCGCCCGCTTTGCCTTCGGGATAGAGTATTAGGGTTGTTTGATCTTTGTTGAATACCACGCCGTCGACCGAGCTGAATTTGGCGTTGTTGGGATCGACGTTTATGGCTTTGAGCGCCGCGCAATGGTCAAACACGTCTTCAAGGGCGTCAACCTCAATTTCCGTAAGGTTGGCGGGGATGGTTACGGAGGTCAGCTTGGCGCAATTGTCAAAGGCGTCTTTTCCGATAGTCGTTACGGCGTTGCCGATGGTTACGGACGTCAGGTTTTGGTGATCGTAAAACGCCCACTGCCCGATGGATGTCACGCCGTTCTCAATAACCACCTTGGTAATTGAGAGGCTGTTGCCGTACCACGGGGAGGTAACGACTTTACCGTTGCCGTTATAAGCGTAGTTTGCCATATTCCCCCTTCCGCCGATGGTGAGCGTCCCGCCTTTGAGCGTCGCTTTCACGCTACTCGGATTGCCTTCCGGCCCGCAATCCCAGCTTGGCGCGCCGACCGTTCCCGATCCCGTTGAACACGCAAAACCCAACGCGGCAACCGCCGCGGCTCCCGTTGACAACAACCCTCGTACCCGCCGAGTAAACAAACCCATAAAGCCTCCTCAAAGAAAGTGTAAGTGTATGAAAAAAAATCGCCGTATCGCCGATATGACCGTCGGTAACTCATACAAGCGTATTATTGATAAGCCGCATAGCGGCGCACAACAAATTCTATTAAAATAATAGTCGGGTAGAGTTAAAGTCAAGGACTTTGTAAAAAATTATTTTGACGACGTCAACAGCCGCCGCCTACCCGCGACAGATGATTGCGAGGAGTTGTTCTCAATATGGGAATTGTGAGAATGGTTGTATTGCTATTAGATTTACGGGTTAAGGAGGGGGATTAATTTACCGTCTGGCTATAATGAGCCGCTCCGCGCCGCTACCCCGAGCTTCCCATAAACATTCCCGCGATTTTCGACAGTGTTTTCAGGTGCGTCTGCGGGTCGCCGTGCAGCGGGTTCAATACGATAATCAATACTTCCGGCGCTACGGCGGTCGGCGCGATCTCTCGTTTTTCACACTGTTTCCACGTAAAAACACGCGGGGCGTCGACCAATTCCGTGTGGGCGTGGATCAAAACCGTTCCGGGAATCAGCTCTACCGGATAGAGTTCTATGCTCGACAACAACAAATCGTACAGATCGCTCGTTTCCGCGCCGATTCTGCCGGCGACCGCCGCCGTGATTTCCGTCAAGCCGTTTCCCGCCGTGTCAATATTCTCCAGCGTCGGACCGTCCGCCGCCGCGCCTTGCGCCGGCTCGTCACGGAACAGCGCCGACTCCTCGTTGACGCTCGCCCCTACCAACGACAACGGCGGATAGGCGGCGGCTACGATATTTTGCTTGAACCGTTGCGCCAAGTGGAGCGGATAATTGTCCGCCGACGGCAGACGGAACAACTTTTGCCGCGTTCCCATGGATATCACCACGGCGTCGCCCGGCATTATATAGGTCGGCAAATCGCGCTTGACGGTACTCCATTGGTTACGAACCGTTGTTATGTATTTTACGTCTCCCCTAAGGTATTTGTCTATCACCGCGCCGATTTTCTCACGCTGATGTTCGGACATGTAAAAGGCAATCTCGGCGCTTACCTGTTGCGACAAATGTTTTATTTCAGCCGTCAATAACGCCAAATCCGGCCTGTCTTCGCTCGTTGGCATAAATACCGCGACAATGCGTTTTATCATGGAGACGCTTTGCGTTATTCTCGTGAACACCAAACGCGATTCGCATTCGTCAATCAACGCCGGGCCGTGGTGTTCAAGCGGGCATACGACAGTCCCCGCCCTCGTCTCCGCCGCCGCGTGCAGTATGCCGTCCGCCACGCTGCCGGCTATGCGCATTTCGGGGCGGTACAACTCCTCCAACTCATGCGCGTGGTTCATACATATACCGAGTATCGTCTCCGCCTCGGCGGCGGATTCCCTGTCGTCGGTAGCCAGCGCCAACGGCGATATCATGTACGTTTTCGCGTAGTGCCTAAAGAGGCAGGCGAAATCGAGAAGGCCGCCGCAAGCCGCCGCGTTCGGTATGAAAACAAGCGTCTTGCTGCCCTCAAACGCGCCGATCCCGCCGGTTTTCGCGTGAAGACTGCGCGCGTACTTCTCGGCGTAGTGCACGGATATCACCTCGCCGATGGTACAGGTGAGGAGTATGTGCAACATTCCCGCGTTGAAAACGGTCTCGTTAAGAACGCCTACCTCGTAACCTATCACGGCGCACACTATAGTCGTGGCCGCCTGCTGAATCGTCATCCCGGAGGCCATCAGTATCGCGTCAAGTGAGAATTTAAACATCTTTCCGCAGATGAAACTCGCGGCGGTCTTCGTCGCGATGGCCAAAGCGGTAAGAACAAACGTAAGAACAAGCGCGTCGCCGCTCTTTACGAAATAGTTCGGGTCGATCAACATCCCCGCGGAGATGAAGAAGATGGGAATGAAGATGGTATTCCCCACGAAGTTGATTTTCGTCGTCAATATGCTGTGGTTGGGTATGAGCTTACTTAGAGCCAGTCCGCAAAAGAACGCGCCGATGAGCGATTCCAAGCGAAGGTAGTGCGCCGCCCACGAGAGCAGGCACGCCGTCGCGAATACAAACAGGAATTGCGCGTAGCCGTCCTCCGAAACGGCGCTGAAAACGCGTCGCGCTATTTTTGGGAGAACGTAGAGAATGGCGCATATAAAAAGCGCCCAACCGCCGAAGAGCATGATCCAGTAATGTATGGGTATGTCGTGTCCTCGCGCCGAATCGGCGATTACGGCGAGTAGCCCCAGCACCGCTACGTCGGAGATGACGGTCGCCCCCACGACCACGGATACCGGTTCGGAATTTCCCACGCCGAACTTGTTTATGACGCCGAGCGACAAAAGCGTATGCGACGCGAAGAGACTTGCCGTGAGAAGCGCGGCGTTCATGGAATAGCCGAAGCCGAAAAATATCACAAGCGTCCCCAATACCTGCGGGACGACAAATGAGAGCGCCCCGAAGAGTGCGCTCTTGGCGGCGTTCTTCCTAAATAAGAATATGTCTATCTCCACTCCGGCTATGAACATCAGGTAGAGCTTGCCTATTTCCGAAAGGAGGTTGAACGACTCGCTGATTGTCTCGAACTTGAAAACAAACCGCTCGAAAATTACGCCGAAGAGTATGTAAAAGACAATAGCCGGAATCTTAGTCCTGCCGGATATCAGCGGGACCGCGAAGACGGCGAAAAGCAGGACGGAGAAGACTAAGAGTTTATCGTACATATCAATAATATACCGTTATTGTAATAAAGCTTTCAGGGCGTTATACCTTTCCCAATCGTACTTGCCGTCATCATCAAACGCTATTCTGTTATAGGTTCTTTCTAAAGATTTCGTAGTTAAGTGCGTCCGAATCGTTTGATCGTTCATAATCAATTCTTTTTCAGAAATTAAGTTCCATTCCGTCAGCTGCGACAAATACTCGGCGCTTGTCCGTTTTGAATTATCTTGCAACATACGATATTTTGAGAAAAAATCAGGCGTCGCTATCGCGTTGATTATCTCTAAGATTATCTCCATGGTATTGTTTGTACCTGACAAGTAATCCCATAGCTCGCTTGCCACAAGCCATTCGTCAACCGCGCAATATTTATGGGAATTGATTATTGAGTCGAAGAAACGCGATTTGTTGTAACTTGTGACGCTTTCCACGGTAGGATCTACGGTCGGATCGAAAGGGAAACCGAAGAAAAAGTATATTTCTTTATCGGGAAATTCATGAAAAAAGGCCGCTTTGCCTTCTAAAATCTTTTGCTTCTCACCCTTTATTTCACCGGAGTTGGGTTTTACCGCTTTTAACTCGATGGCAACAACTTTATTATCTTCTTCAAAAAAGACATCCGCCGATAAATCATCGGCAATCAGCATTGGAGAATCGTCACGTCTCAACAATGCCTCATTTTCCTCCTGTAAGTTTGGGACTTTGTTGGAAGTACTTAAGTCGTTCATTATCCGCTTAATCGTATCCCGTTGTGTTTGTGTTATCTTTAAATTACCCCGTTTTTTAGACGTATATTCCCGCTTTTTACCATCGCAAAGAATATGTGCTACATTTTCAAAAAATGCTTGTCCTAACGTGGTGTTGAGTCCGTGCAACCAACTTGACAAACTGATGAAAAACGGTACGTCGGTAACGTAACCTTCGAGTTTATCGGAGAATGCTTTCAGAAACGCCTCGTGAAACGGCGCGTTTCTGTTCTTTGAGGCATCTGCGGGAAAATTGTCGAATCGCGAGATCAACGTTTTAATCACCGCAAGCGATATGCCTTCTATTTTAGACGGAGAGATCGTCATAATTATTCAGCCTCACAGAGTTCAAATTTTTCACGTATCGGCATATCAAGAATAAAAAAGTCAAATCCGTACATATTATTACCATACTTTCCATGTTTTTCCATATCGGAAACGACGTCGTTCCAAACGTTGCTCAATTCTTCCGAGAAAACGGAAAAACACTCGACCCTTTCGATAATCTCTTGTTTTGTCGCGTTTATTTCCAAAAAAATATGGTTTTTATTGAGATATAGGTCTGAACTCCAAACTTCTATATCTCCAATGTTAAAACTCGCCATATAGCATTTCATGAGCGCCTCCTTTTCAAATGAAATATCGTTTCTGAATACGCGTTTTTATCTTTTTCCGACCGATTCAACACCGGGCGGTTAAAACGATTCACTATCTCCATACCCGCGTTTTCCGCAATCGCGGGATACAAATTAAATTTGTCATTGGCGACAAGAAAAACATCATAATTGTCGGCCAAAAAGCGTTTACAGTTATTCAGTACATCGGAAATACCCCGGATATAACTTATTTGCGCCTCTTTCTTCTGGCCTCGGAACAACGGCCCTATCTCCAATTCGTCTTTTCGTTCAAACCCGAACAAATCGTATGCGTAAGCGTGTTGTTCGTGGTAATCAATAAGTCCGACATACGGCGGAGATGAAAATATCCCCTTGATTTTTTTCTCTTCCAACAAACTACCGAATTCGGCGTTGTGTTTTTTTACTTGCTCAAAAACATTAACGTTGCGGCTATCGCCAGTCAAACACAATTGAAATGTATTTGTCCGTAATTTATCAAATTGCGAAAGACGATTAACGGTATCTTTCGAGTAGGTTTTCCACCATTTTAGAATAGAAAACAGCGGTTTACACATTTTTCCGTGCTTGCTACAATAGTACGTTGCGGTTACAGGTTCCAAAAGCGTCGCCAAATCGGCATGGGTAGTCGCGCGGCAACTGCGAATGGTACGACACAAAACGACGCAAAGGATTTTTTTTACGTCGGTATTCCGTATTTTCTTTATCCGTTCAAAAACAAAATCAATCTCATCGCGAATGTGGGCCGAATACCATTTATCCAAAAAACACTCGTCCTTATCTTGCCGTAACTTTATATCGTACCGGCGGACAAGATTTTCGTAGATAGGCAAAAATTGCTTTTCTTTTTTCGCGCCGTATTCTTTTTCGTTGATTTCACCGTTCCGCAAATTGTACTTGTAATCGGGCACCGGAAAATATTTGTCATTAAAAACATTCAATTCCTGCGATAAATTTTCTTCAAATGCCACAACGTTTGAGTTTTTGACGAATTGTTCCAACGATTCGGTTATCCCATCAATCTCTTGTATCAAATCTAAGACGTTATATTTTGCGATCTTGCAATTGGCAATCAACGCGTTAAAAACCGAGACGTCAATCCCAACGGCGTTTATCCCAAGTTCGCAAGCCTGTACCATAGTCGTCCCGCTACCCGAAAACGGATCCAGTACGATATCGCCTTTTTTGAAATATCTTTTTGTCTTGAAATTATCCGTATGACCATCCAAAAAATATTCAACGAGTTGCGGGATAAACTTTCCCTTATACGGGTGCAACCTATGAACGTGTTTCGTGGTTTCAGCTTCTTTATATTGTTCAAACGACAACGCCCAATTTAAGTCTTCGCCGAGTCGTTGTTTAAAATACGTTTCCCTCGATGTTAAATATTTTCGGTAATAATCCACCAACTCGGACTGCAATACACGCACACTTCCGCCTTCGCCTATTTTCCGTATCAATCCATACTGCACCAAGTACGCAATGTTCGATGCGGTTACGTTTTTTCCTATATAACCGGTAGCCCATTTGCTTGCTTCGGATATGCTGAATAATTGCGCTGTTTCCGTCATTTGTCAATCCTTAGTTATACAACCATTTTTTTTAAAACGCTTTTCTGTACCCAAATCACACATTGTTAATAAAATAATACACGGATATATCCAATGTCAACAGTTCCATAGAAAACGTTACTCAAACAATTTAACGTCACCCCAGCGCCGCCCCGAACTCTTTTGGTACGGGCGCCGTGATTGTCGTCATTTTTTTTGTTTTGGGATGCGGGAAGCTCAACTTGTGCGCGTGCAGGTACAGGCGGCGCGGCAGTTGCGACGACGCGAAAAAATTGTCGTCTAATCTACGATCCCCGTAACGCTCATCACCTAAAATAGGCGATTTAAGGTGCGCCATGTGTACTCGGATTTGGTGCGTTTTTCCCGTGTGCAGCAATATCTCCAAGCGTGATTTGTCATTGCGATACTCCGCTATTTTGTAGGTCGTGCTCGACGCCGTCGCGTCGTCGTCGTCCTCCGATACGATCATTTTCATGCCGGTGCGGCTATGGTCGTTTCTTCTCATGGCGAACGTTACCGTTCCCTCGAATTCGGGGGGGCGGTTGTGGGATACGGCGGCGTATTGCTTTTTGAATTTGCCGGCGCGCATAGCCTCGTGGAGTTGGCGGGCTATGCCGGTATTTTTGGCTAAGAGTATGACGCCCGACGTGTCGCGGTCTAAGCGGTGCATAAGTACGGGCGGGTCGGGGGATTTTTCATTATCGGTTGATAGGATGTAGGCCGTCGCGAGGTCTATGAGGTTGTCGCTGTGCTGGTGGCCGCTACCGGGGTGGACTACCAAGCCGGCGGGTTTGTTGCATACAAGGACGGTCGGATCCTCGAACAGCACGTGGAAATTGCGTCTGAAAAATTCCGTCTTCGTCAATTTGACAATCGCGTTTTGCGGGCGTTCCCGCTCTGAAAATTCCGATTCGTCGACATCTATTTCCAACTGCTCGCCCTCGGACAGGCGGTGATCTTGCCTGATTTTGCGTCCGTCGACGCGTACGCCGCCGCGGCGGATAAGGCCGTAGACGGCGGAGAGGCTAAGAAGCGGCAGGCGCTTGCGCAACAGGCGGTCTAATCGGGAACCGTGCGCCGATTGGTCTATTGATATTTTTATCATCAATACCCGTGGTATAGTCCGCTGATGGACGTCCCGCGATTGGTGCACATGATCGCCTTGGCGAACGTTTCGGCGACCGATATTACGGTCATCCTATCGAATTTCTTCGTCTCCGGGATGGATACGGTGTCCGTTACCACCAATTTGTTGAGCGACGAGTTTTTTAGCCTCTCCGGCGCGCTTCCCGACAGTACGGCGTGCACGCAACAGGCGGATATTTCGGTTACGCCGAGGTTGTCCAACGCCTTGACCACCTCCAAAATCGAGCCGCCGGTGGCTATTTCGTCGTCGAAGATTAGGGCGCGTTTGCCTTTTACGTCGCCTATTACGTTGTGTATCGCGGGGCTCTCCGAGTCGTCGTGGCGGCGTTTGTCCAATATGGCGAGGGGTAGTCCGAGGCGCACGGCGTAGGCTCCGGCGCGTTTGGCGCTACCGGCGTCGGGGGCGACCACCACGCAGTTTTCGGTGCCGTGCTTGTTGAAGTGCTCGCACAACAGCTTCCCCGCCAGCAGGTGGTCTACCGGGATCCTGAAGAATCCCTGTATCTGCGGGGAGTGCAGGTTCATGGTCATTACCCTGTCCGCGCCGGCGGTTTGGAGCAGGTCGGCCATAAGGCGCGCGGTGATGGAGATACGCGGCTCGTCCTTCTTGTCGGAGCGCACGTAGGGGAAGTACGGAACCACCGCCGTAATGCGGTTGGCGCTCGCGTGCTTGACGGCGTCTATCATTATCAAAAGCTCTATTATGCCCTCGTTTACGGGGGGGCAGGAGGGTTGCACGATGAAGACGTCCTGACCGCGCACGCTGTCGCATATCTTCACCTTAAGGTTTTCGTTGCTGAACTTGACGATCTCGCACTCGCTAAGCTTCACCCCGGCGTGGTCGCAGATCGCCTTGGCGAGAGGGATGTTAGCGTTACCCGAAAAAATCTTCAGCGTATCGGCCATCGGTTTTGCTCCTTATATCCGCGTATTTTAAGGTCAAACTGCCCTTTTTATGACTATAAATTAATATTCGCGCGGCGGCGAAATAAAAAAATACTATTTTTTTGGACATTTAGACCAAATAATGACGTATATTATACATACGAATTGCGTCATAAAAAAGCGGACCGAAGCCAATATCGAAAGGCAACCACCCCGTCCCTACGGGATACCCCTCCGCGGAGGGGAATAAAAAAACGGGGTGTTGACGTAATTCCCCTCTATGGAGGGGTGGCGCGTAGCGCCGGGGTGGTTTGTTTTTGACGTAAATAAACGTTGGATTAAATTAGACAGTTATT
>LIUJ01000179.1:0-1386 GCA_001462255.1 Fibrobacteria bacterium GUT77
TGCCGCCGAGATTCCCCATTTTGTAAGATTAACCGACGTGGTAATGGAGTTTACCCTTTTTTCCATTTTTCCGGTTTCAGGCGAATCCCAGCCCTCAGTATCCATAACCATGTTAAACGAAAAATTGCCATATTCTCCAAAATATAACCTCTCGGTAAAATTGAATGAATCCAGTTTCCATTTTTCCTGATTTTCGGGAAGTTGTATTCCCCAGCTTGCGCTTGTATCGGTGATCCAAAACCTTAACGCCGTATTCCAGTTTAGTTTCGGATCTCTTGGCGGCAGTTCGGCGGACATCGAAAAAGTTTGATATTTATCCATAACTAACGCCGACAGATTTGCCGTAAGCGTATGTGCGTTTATTTTATCCCTGTCCCAAGCGCCCCATTCCAGTTCCCATTCAGGATTTTCCGCCCATGATTCAAGTAAATTAACAGCGTCTGTGCTTGCATACTTTTCTATAAATTTTGATCTTACGGCAAGCCCTTTTAAGGTGTAGCTAAGGCTGGATTGCCCGAATATAGCGTCATGGTAAAGGGGCTTTACCGACAGCGCGGTTCCGTAAGACGTGGAAAAGAACGACAGCCTTGCTTCCTGCAATTTGTCGTTGGCAATTTTCCGGCGGGGATCTGACGCCTTAGTATATTCCTCGGCATTCTCGTTAAGGTAGCTGTATTGCCTCCATGTCCCGTTGCCCGATACATTAAAAGAACCGGAATAAAGGCCTTCGGAATGACTTACATTAAAATTAGCAACGGTGTCGCCGCCGATATTGGACATTATATTGCTGATATCGCCCCAGTTAATGTCCGCGTATTCTTTCCATTTGGATGAGTCGAATCTTAAAGTTGTGGTACTCTGGGGGGACATCCGGTAATCTATGCTGAAATTGGCGGATCCGAATCTGGGCAAATCAAAACGCTGGTTTAATGGCGGCGGAACAAGTTTATCCGAAGAGTCTCTTTTCCGGACTTCCTCGCTTGTCTTTGCCTCAAACGGCGAGCGCGGTATTCCGATACCTTTTAACGGATCTTCGATTTCAACCGTATCTTTTTTGGCGGCGGGGCGGGATGCCGTTCCGATATTTAGGGGAACGCCCGATATCGAAGCGCTTATCTGGTACAGGGTGGCAGTATCCGGCGCGAAGAAATAACGCGAAGGCGAATAGTATTTAATATCATTTGATGTATATTTATTGGGCATTGTTACCCTCGAGTCCACTGTCTTAAACGCGATGTTGCTGGAAACGGAACTAATGGTAATACTGTTTATATACGGCGCCAGCTTGGGGAATTGGGGGTTTAGCTGCCCGTTCAACTGCCATGTATAGGCGCCCAGTTGGCTCTCTGAAGAATCCTTGGATTCCATGGAAGCGGCGCCCTGCTG
>LIUJ01000179.1:1529-3241 GCA_001462255.1 Fibrobacteria bacterium GUT77
ATCCAGTCCATCTCTTCGGAACGCTTGAGAAAATCATTGTCAACATACGGATCGGAATAATAAGGCAGTGACCATGAAAAACTGCCGATCTTTCCGCTTATCGAATTTGCCCCCTGAAACCGGTACCTGAACGGGACATCGAGCGATAAAAAGCTGGAATGGTTCCAGTCGGTATTTCCGTTATAATTCGGGAAAAACGGGGTATAAGCTCCGGCAACATTCGGCGGGGCCAGAGTCCGCGTCAGGCCGATGCCAAGACTGATGTTTGTCGCGCTGAGAATCTTGTATGCCGGCAATGTAAGATCAAGTCCGATATAAGTGCCAAGATTAATATAATGATCAAGTATCCCCTTTAAGGTGATTTGGTCCGTATCCACCGCTTTTTTTCCCGTACTCCGCAGAAACATCCCTTCCCTCTTCTTTTCCATGTCGTTTGAATTGCCCAGTATTTTAGTAAGCGAACTTTGGGTGCTGGAAGTCGCCTTGGGACGTCCCAGAATGTATGTAGTGGTCTGTATAAAAGGCCCTTCCCTCGTGCGGGAGCCAATAACAGGATGAAAAATAACTTCATCCGCCGCATAATAAAAGAAGGGTATATACATTACCGGTATTTCGCCAACTTTAAGCACCGCGTTAAGTATAGCGAAATCGGATCCGGGCAGAAGCCATACGCGGGAAGCGCTGAGCGACCAAAGGGATTCCGGGTTGTTGGCGCCGCTGATCGTCGCCTTGTTCAAAATGGTTACTTCTTCCTCATCGCGTGAAATCACGGTTCCGGCAAAGAGGTAAGTGGTATTATCGCTCTGCAGGGAGCGTTCCGATACGCCGCCGAGGAACACGCTTGACCAGTTGTCAATGTCTACAGTTATGGAATCGCCCCTGAAGGTTTCTATTTTATCCCCTTCTTCCTTGATATATTCAACATTGCCCGAGGCGGTAAGGATATTTCTGGTACGATTATACAGAATGCTCCATGCCCGTATCCTGTGAATCGCGTCGCCGTCTTTCAGGCTTATCCTCACATCCCCGGTCAGGCGGGCGTATTCCTCATCAACAACTTCAATTTTAAAGTATTCGGTGGTGCGGGCGGATTCAATTGTGATAATTTTGCGGTTATCATCCGCCGCCTGAATTGCCTGTTCGTCTATCTTGTAATAATCCCTTAAACGTTTCGCAATATCGGCGCTTGTACCGGCATCGGACAGCTTCAGGCTTCTTGCCCATGCCGCAAGCTCGGAAAGGGTTGAGGTTTTTATGTCCATGTTAATGCGGTTCTGTTCGGGAGTAAGCGCGGGGGCTTCCTGTTTAGAGTCGGGTTCTTTTTCTTCCTGCGCGTACAGAAAACATACGGGCAATATGATTAAGAGATAGACTATTGCCGGTATAGCGACTCTGGAATTCATTTTCGCCCCGATTGTTTACCCCGCTTCGGGAAACGTCTTTTTTCGCGTTCCAGCATTTCCCCGATATACTGCCCCGTATAGGAAGCGGCGCAGGCTGCAACCTGCTCCGGCGTGCCTGTCGCCACGACTTGCCCGCCTTTGTCCCCTCCTTCCGGTCCCAGATCAATAATATGATCGGCCTGTAAAAGAACGTCAAGATTATGTTCTATCATAACCACCGTATTCCCCTGATCCGCAAGCCGTTGTATAACATCCATAAGCTGCTTAACGTCGGCGAAATGAAGACCCGTGGTCGGCTCGTCAAGGATA
>LIUJ01000180.1 GCA_001462255.1 Fibrobacteria bacterium GUT77
CGGGCGTCTATCCGACGTCTCCGCCGCGCTTAAGGACAACGACATCAACATCCGCGCCATAACAATCGCCGAATCGCAGAACTACGGCGTGTTGCGGATGATCGTCAACAGCCCCGACATCGCCCTATCCGTCCTAAAGTCCGCCGGTTTCGTGGTGAAAAAGAATCCGGTGCTGGCAGTGGAGGTAGACGACCGCGAGGGAATTTTGCACGACATCGTGATGCTCTGCGGCACCGTCGGGCTCAATATCGAGTACATGTACTCGTTCATAGAGCAGGTATCGGGAAAGGCGATTCTCTTCATGCGTTTTGAGGGAACGGAGGCGGCGGAAAAGGTGTTCGCCGACAACGGGTACCGCTTGCTTTCGGCGGAAGAGGTTTGTCTTATTTAACGGTCATTCCGCAATCCCGCAAATCTCTTTAAGCGACGGCACCCCGTTGCTAACGCAGTATTTCCGTATTCCCGACAGCACGAGGGAGGCGGTTTTGGGGTTTACGAAGTTGGCCGTTCCTATCTGTATGGCCGACGCGCCGGCCATGATGTATTGCAGAGCGTCGTCGGCGGAGGTTATTCCGCCCATGCCGATTATCGGTATTGACACCGCCCGTTTGACACGATACGTGAGGGCGACGCCGACGGGGCGCACCGCCGGGCCGGAGAGTCCGCCGGTCTTCGCGCCGAGAACCGCTTTTTTTCCCTTAACGTCTATCACCATTCCTACAAGGGTATTGATCAGCGAGACGGCGTCGGCCCCGCCGGCCTCGGCGGCCTTCGCTATCGCGGTTATGTCCGTTACGTTCGGGGTTAATTTTATGATAAGCGGCTTCTTTGTCGATTTGCGTAAAGACGACGTAAGCCGTTCCACCTGCGCGGGGTCGGTGCCGAAGGCGAGGCCGCCGTGGTTGACGTTGGGGCAGGAGACGTTTATTTCGTAGCCGAAGACGCCGTTTGCGTCAACGTTTTCAATTCTGTCGATAACCCGCCGATATTCATCCTCCGTCGCCCCCGCCGCGTTCACAATAACCGCGCACGGTAGGGTACTCAAATACGGTAATTTATCCGTGATGAATTTTTCTACCCCCACGTTTGCCAGTCCGATGGAATTTAGAATTCCCGAAGGCGTTTCGATAAGCCGCGGCGGGGCGTTGCCGGGGCGCGGCTCAAGGGTTACGGCCTTGGTGTATATCGCGCCGATGTCGGAAAAATCAACCAACCCGCGGTACTCGCTGCCGTAGCCGAATGTTCCCGACGCTACGCCTACGGGGTTGGGGATGGTATTCGCGCCTATTCTTACGGATAAGTCTACATTCGTTCCCATAACACGTCCTTACCGTTGAAGATAGGGCCTTCTTTGCACACGCGAGAGTATCCGTTTACAGTTGGAACGACGCAACCCATACAGGCGCCTACGCCGCAGGCCATTACCGCTTCTAACGAGACAAGGCAGTTTGCGTTGCGGTCTTTGGCTATTTTGCTTACGGACTTCAACATCGGCAACGGGCCGCAGGCGTATATCGTCGTATCGGTATTTATGTCGGGCAAAATATTAGCGTTTATATAATCCGCCGCCGTGCCGCGAAAACCGGCGCTGCCGTCGTCGGTGCAGATTAGTGGGTTGGCGGCCGTAAACCTTTTTATCGACGGTATAAAACCTTCATTCCGGCAACCGAAGACGAACCGCGACGAGATGTTGCGGGAGGTTAGATATGACGATAGGAAGAGCATAGGCCCCAAACCTATGCCGCCGGCGACTATTATATGTTTCGACCGATCTGTATCTACGGCGAACGGCGTTCCGAGCGGCCCGATAACGTCGAGCTCCTCCCCGCGCCGCGCCGACGCCAAAAACTCCGTCCCTATACCGCGCGTTTGATAGATTATTCTAACTACGGAAGAATCCGCGTCAAAACTAGAGAACGCGAAAGGGCGGCGCAACAACGGAACGGTACCTTTGCCGTTACCGATGCGAATAGTCAAAAACTGCCCGGGCGTAGGGGCGGGGGCGTGTGAGTTCCACTCCAGCTCCAGCTCGTAGAATCCGTCGCTTAGCCGGTTGTTGTCGAGCGCTCGCGATATGAATTGGGTAGGGTGTGTTATCATTACCGGTAATATACATTACGCGCGCCGCCGCGCGGTCGAATTTAAGGACTTTGACTTTTGGGCGGCGCGTAAATTATATTATAGGATAGTATTGATTACAGGTGCCGGTACCGAGTCAATATTAATCGCGGTAAAGAAAATGCAACAGACTATCGATAAAGACAGAAGCCAAATACGTATCTTGGTCATTGAGGACGAGGATTACGCTCGCGAGTGCATAAGCGACTTCCTCGAACTCGTCGGCTTTTCCGCCGTACAGGCCAAAAACGGGCGCGAGGGGATCGAGCTCTTCGGGAAGTGCGGGCCCAACGTCGTAATCACCGACATTAAGATGCCGGAGATGGACGGGTTCGACATCCTTAAGTTCGTGCAGGTTTATTCCGCCGAGACGCCTGTAATCGTCATATCCGGCACCGACTCGCGCGACGACGTGGCGCAGTGCCTCAAGCTTGGGGCGTGGGATTACATCGTCAAGCCGGTATACGACTACGGCGTGCTTGAGATGGCCGTTCTGCGCGCTCTTGAGAAGAAGACGCTTCTTGAGGAGAACCGGCGATACAAGGAGTACCTTGAGGAGGAGGTCATAAAGCGCTCCGACGAGTTGTTGAGTAGCGCCGTGCGCTTCAAGACGCTCTTCAATTTGGCAAGCGACCTTCTTTTTATCCACGACGGCGGCGGCAAGATCATCGATTGCAACGAGATGGCCTTCCGTCATACCGGCTACGGCCGCAAGCGGTTGCTTGAAATGAATATGCGCGACCTGATTCTGCCCGCGGACGCGGGGCACTTTGAGCGCGTCATGGCGCGGTTGCCGAGCAAGAGTAGCGTTATGTACGAACTCCGTTTCGTTCACAACGGCGGCGCGGTGTCCGTCATGGAGTTGAGCGCTACTATGATTACTACCGAGGCCCCCCCTATAGCGTTCGTTATCTGTCGCGACGTATCCGAGAGGCGGCGGATGGAGCAGGAGCGCGAGGAGCTGAAGGCGCGGGTTGCGGCGGCTCAGAGGGTGGAGCTTGTGGGGATGCTTGTAAGCGGCATAGCCCACGATTTCAACAACGTGCTGACGGCGCTTACCGGTTACGCCTCCCTATTGCAAACGGACGCGGCCAAAATCGGCGCGCCGGTGGCGGCCTACGCGGATAAGATAACTGAAATCGCGGCTAAGGGGCAGGGGCTCTCCGCCCGCCTTATGTCGTTCATACGCAAAAAACGCGACGAACTCGTCCCGGTAGACGTCCACAAGATACTGACGGAGACGGAACAGTTCTTACGCCCCAACTGCAAGCGGATAAAAATCGAACTTGACCTCGGCGCCGAAAAGAGCGTCGTCTTGGGGGGCGACTCGCAGATACAGAGCGTATTTCTCAACCTCGGCCTAAACGCGCGGGACGCAATGCCGGACGGCGGCACCCTCACCTTTAGAACTTACAATGAGGAACTGTGCGTGGGTTCCGAGCGTAAAGGTTGCGGGTTTATAAAGATAGACGTAGCCGATACCGGCACGGGCATGGACGAAACGGTCATAGGCAAGATATTTGAGCCGCTCTTCACCACAAAGCCGCCGGGTGCCGGAACGGGGATCGGCCTACCCAGCGTCCTCTGCGGTGTAAAAAACATGCACGGGAGCGTAGGGGTGGACAGCAAGGTGGGTGTGGGCACAACCTTCAAAATATCGTTTCCGCTCTACGGCGGCGCGTCCGAGAACGTTGACCTCAGCGGAAAACGGGTGCTGATTGTTACCGAAGACGCCGAGACCGCGGGGCGGATGAGCGAACGGCTTGCGCGGGATGGGATAGGCGCGCGTCACATAAGCGAGCCGGAGGTCGCGCTCGATCTGATACGCGACGACGCATCGGGGACGGCGGCGGTCATAGTCGACTACGATTTGCAGGTGTACGACGAAACCGGTTTTGTCAGCGCGATAGCCGACGCCGCGCCGGAGATGCTTGTAATAAAGGTGCTCTCCAAGGAGCGCATAACGCTGGGTTCAAATAAAAATTATTTAGCGTTCGTCAACGTGCCCACGGATTCGGACATGTTCTTTGAGTCGCTTGTGATGTACATACGCGATCGGGCGTAAAAAACGGTTGGGTTAAATGCATCTGGATTGCTTCGCTTCGCTCGCAATGACAGGTGAGGTCGTCATTGCGAGGCGGTGCATTGAGCGTAGTCGAAATGAGCGTAGCGACGAAGCAATCCAGGAAATATTGATACAAAAAAACGTTTGTTTAATTGATACAAATCGGCTTAATGCTTTGATTTTAATTATTTACACTGTAAATTGCAAAAAGGTACGGAGATGGCATGGAACACTGTTCAAATTGCGGGGCGGAGCTTAAACCCGACGCCAATTTTTGCTCGGATTGCGGCGCGGCGCGGGTGAATATCGCGCCCGCGGCGGAGGTTGTTGAGTCGGCGGGCGCCGTTCGATCCGCTCCGGTTCCGCCGCCGCGAAAGATTGAGAATCACTTGATAAAATCGATTATCGCCACGCTCTGTTGTTGTATGCCGTTTGGCGTAGTGGGGATAGTTTACGCCGCGAAGGTGGACGCGCTCTTGAGGCAGGGCGACTACGCCGCGGCGGAAGAGGCCGGCCAAAAAGCCGGGTTGTGGAGCAATTTGTCTATAGGCGTAGGGTTAGTGGTGAACGTGTTGACCGCCGTTTTAACGTTTTTGACGTTTTATAATCAGATGAAGGAAGGGGTGTTGCCGTAGGGCTCGGTTATGGACGAACAAACGCGTCCTCAGGCGCGAATATCGGTTCATCGCGGCGCGGAAGCGTGTAAGTTTTTGGCCGTATTGATGTTGCCGATTGCCGCCGCGCTGTTCCTTAGGCTGGCTCCGGAGGGGGCGAAACGCTTCTACCCAAGGTGTTTTTTGAATGTGGCGACCGGTCTCTACTGCCCCGGATGCGGAACGCTAAGGGCGCTTACCGCGCTCGGTGAGTTGGATTTTCGAACGGCCTTTCTATACAACCCGTTCCTATTTTTGATAGTAGGTCCCTTGGCCGCTTATATGTGCGCGATCTTTCTGAAGAGAGCGATAACGGGACGCTGGGCACCGTCGATCCTTTCGTCCTACAAGGCGGCGTTGCCGACGGCTATAGTCGTCATTGTTATCTTTGTGATAAGGAATTTATTTCATGTATAGCGGATTAAAAAATGTCCGAATTAAAATCAATGTGCCGGACGCGCAATGCCTACCGTAAAATGGAACAACCTCGTATCCCAAGACCGCGTGAAGGAGTTGCTCTCCCACGCCTTTGAGTCCGGTGCGCTCGGGCACGCATACCTCTTTTGCGGCGAGCGTGGGGTGGGCAAGTTCGCCGCGGCCGTCGATTTGGCTATGGCCGTTTTGTGTCAAGGCGGAGGTATGGATGCCGCGCGGCCATGCGGGGGGTGCCCCTCTTGCCGTAAAGCCGCGTCGTACTCTCACCCGGATTTGCACGTTATAATGCCGCTGTGCTTGAGCGACGAGCACAAGGGGGACAAAGGCACCCTGACGACCAAGGGGTGGGAGTACGCCGCGGAGAGCGCCAAGGCGCGTATGGACGATCCCTACAAACTCCCGCGCTACGACGGCATCCCGAATATTCCGGTGGACTGGATAAGGGAGGCCGACCACGCCGTTATGCGAGGCGCCTCGGAGGGGGGCGGTAGCGTGGTTATTATAGATGGCGTTGAAACCATGAGTAAGGAATCGGCCAACGCCATGCTTAAAACGCTGGAGGAACCGCCGCCCGGTACGCTCATGCTACTGCTTACGGAGAGGGCGCACGGCGCGTTGCCGACCATACTCTCGCGTTGCCAGATAGTACGTTTCCCGCTGTTGCCGCCGGAGGTTGTCGCCGCGGAGCTGTACGGGCGCTTCATTTCGACTCCGCTCAATGACCGCGCGTCGACTCCGCTCAATGACCGCGCGTCGACTCCGCTCAATGATCGTGCGTTGGCTTCGCTTAACGACCGCGTAACCGCCGAGCTTCCGTCCGGTATTGCCGCCGCCGCGGCCTCCGGGTCAATAGGGATCGCGATAAGCGAGTACGAGAATCCCTTGGACGAATACTACGAGTACGCCGCCTCATTGTGGAGCGATTGCCTCGGCGGCGACTGGATGGCCGCCGCTACGGCGGCCGACGGCTTGTCGTCCGGCAAGGACTCGTATAACGCCTGCCGGAACACGATCAACTGCCTTATCAGGTTGATTCGGGCGGCGTTTTTGAAGAAATTCGGGCATAGCGGCGCGTCAATGAATTATATTAAACCAGAACTGCCCGACGGCGCCGCGGGGGTGGGTTCGGCCACGGGATGGCCAAACGAAATAGAATTGCCGGCGGCAGTCGGCGCTCCAAGCGGGATTTCGACCGTTGTCGGGATGGCTCAGGGGGCGCTTAACGATCTCGACGCCCATGGGAACGCGTCGCTCGTTATGGCAGGTTTGGTGTGTTCGTTAACGGAGGCGTTGAATGTCAAAAAGCAGTAAGCTCGTCGAGGTCGCCTTTAAGGGCGAGCGCAAGGCGATATTTAAGGACAAGAACGAGCTCGACATCGTCGAGGGCGAGTACATCGTCGTGGAGGCGGAGCGCGGCCAGGATATGGGCAAGGCCTCCTGCGTGGGATCCTTGGTAAAGCTCAAACGCGGCAAGGGCGAAACGCGCGGCGTCGTCCGCAAAGCGCTTGCCGGCGATCTTGAAACCCTTAAGAGGAACCAAGAGCGCGAAAAATCCGCGTTCAAAGTCTGTCGCGACAAGATCAAACACTACAAGCTTGATATGAAATTGGTAGACGTGGAGATGCAGTTCGACGGCGGCAAAATAACGTTCTACTTCACCGCCGCGCAACGCGTGGATTTTCGCGAGTTGGTAAAAGACCTCGCCTCCGTATACCGCACCCGCATAGAGTTGCGCCAAATAGGCGTCCGCGACGAGGCCAAACGCATAAGCGGTTGCGGCGTATGCGGCCGCAAACAGTGTTGCAGCGCGTTTTTAAGTGAGTTCGAGCAAATTACCACCCAAATGGCCAAAGACCAGCAGATAGCCCTAAACCCGTCTAAGATATCGGGAAACTGCGGGAGGTTGCTCTGTTGCCTGCGCTACGAAAACGACATGTACATCGACATATTCTCAAAATTTCCGCCGTTGGGATCAAGGATAAAGTACGGGAATAAAGAGGGGACGCTGAACTATATAAATATCTTCCAGAACAAAGGCCTCGTCCACTTCGGGGACGCGCAGGAGTGGCTTGAGATTGAGGAATTGACAAAAAACGTCGTCTGATTGTGATTTGTGTGATTTAACGTTTTTTAACGTAAAAATACAGGTGAATACAATTTGCCCTTACAACGTATTATGTAGCGGGCGGTCTGCGGTCGCCCGTTTTTGTACAAATTAATTCAACGTTTAATTTCGACTCATCGAGATTGCTTCGCTTCGCTCGCAATGACTGTCATTGCGAGGAGCGAAGCGACGAAGCAATCTCGATGAAAGACAGTCTAATTTAATTCAAGGACAAAATCCATGAGTACCGAAAAACGAAAAGTCTTGGTGACAAGCGCCCTTCCCTACGCCAACGGCGACATCCACTTAGGTCACCTTCTCGAAGCCGTCCAAACCGACATATACGTCCGCTACCGCCGGTTGCGCGGCGACGACGTTCTCTACGTTTGCGCCGACGACACGCACGGCACGCCCATAGAGATAAGCGCCATGCGGCAGGGCATTACCCCCATAGAGCTCATCAACAGGGCGCGGGAGAGCCATATCCGCGACTACGCGGGATACGACATAAGTTTCGACACATATTACACTACCAATTCGGAAGAGAATCGACATTACGCCGAAAGAGTTTATGATAGTCTGCGCCAAAACGGCCTCGTAATTGAGAAAGAGATTAACCAATACTACTGCGAGCACGACAAGCGTTTTTTGCCGGACAGATTCATCGTGGGAACCTGCCCGCGTTGCGGGGCGCAAAAGCAGTACGGCGACGTTTGCGAGGTTTGCGGGGCCACATACGAGCCCACCGAGGTCGTAAACCCCGTATGCGGACTCTGCGGCAAAGCGCCGCAACTGCGTTCATCCACACATATTTACGTGCAACTCTCAAAGCGCCAAGAATTTTTACGCGAGTTTATAAATAGACCCGGCGTCCTGCAGTCGGACATGCGGAATTTCGTGAGCACTTGGATAGAGGAGGGGCTGAAGGAGTGGTGCATATCGCGCGACGGGCCCTACTTCGGGTTCAAGATACCGGGTACCGAGAATAAATATTTTTACGTGTGGATGGACGCGCCCATCGGCTACCTCTCGTCGACGGCGCACTACTGCGCCGAACACGGCTTGGACGTCATGGACTACTGGAAGAAGGGCGGCCCCACGGAGGTCGTCCACTTCATCGGCAAGGACATCGTCTACTTCCACGCGCTCTTTTGGCCGGTTATGCTCGACAGCGCCGGATTCGCCGTCCCAACGAGCTTGCGCGTACACGGCTTCCTAAACGTAGAGGGCGAAAAAATGTCCAAGTCGCGCGGCACGTTCATACTCGCCCGCGAGTACACGGAGAAGGTCACCCACCTGCAGGCCGGAGAATTTTTGCGCTTCTACTACGGCTCAAAGCTCTCCCCCAACAGCGCCGACCTCGACTTCAGCAGGGAAGAGTTGACGACGCGGGTCAACACCACGTTGATAAACAATATAGGCAACCTGCACAACCGTTCCACGGTGTTCTGCGAGCGTTACTTTGACGGCGGCGTTCCCCAAGCGGCGTGGGACGCGAGCATTGCCGCGCTGATAGAGGCCGCCGCCGCCGACATCGCCGCCCACTACGAGAGCGGCGACTATAAACTGGCGGTCGAGAGAATACAGTCGCTCGGTAGTGTAGGCAACAAATACTTCCAAGACACAAAACCGTGGGAGCTTATAAAAAAAGGCGACAAAGAGTCCGCGGCGGTTGTAATCGTCACCTGTATCAACCTGATAAAAGCGCTTATCGTCTTCCTAAAGCCCATTACGCCTAAGATGTGCGCCGCCTTCGAAAAACAGATAGGCGCGGAACTGACATGGGAAGATTATCGTTTTAATTTTGCCGGGAAAAAAATCGGCCAAATAGACAAACTGGCGCTTCCGCTTGAGGCCGGGCATTTGAGCGGGTTGTTTGAATGACCTTCCCCTCCCCCCGCGAACGAATCACTTTACGTAATGTCGACCATACCGTCGTCGCTAAGCTTGCCGCCGAGCTCAACGTTCCCGCCGCCGCCGCGACAATCCTCGTGGGGCGCGGCCTCACGACTTTCGACCGGTGCAAGGCCTACTTCCGTCCCAACGCCGCCGACGGCTTCTTGGACCCGTTTCTCTTTGCCGACATGGACAAAGCCGTAAAGCGCGTAACGGCCGCGATAGACTCCGGCGAGAAGATATTGATTTACGGCGACTACGACGTAGACGGCGTGACGGCGACGGCGCTGCTCACCCGCGTGCTTAAACGCCTCGGCGCGAACTGCGGCTATTATCTCCCCAATAGGCTGACGGAGGGATACGGCATCTCGGAGACCGGCATCCGTCACGCCGCCGACATCGGCGTCGCCCTCATCATATCCGTGGACTGCGGCGTTACCGCATGCGAGGAGGCCGAACTCGCAACCTCACTCGGCATCGACATGATTATCACCGACCACCACGAGCCTAAAGACACATTGCCGACGGCATTCGCGTTGATCAATCCAAAATTACATAATTGCGGCTATCCCGACAAGGCGCTGGCCGGTGTGGGCATCGCCCTAAAACTCTGCCAAGCGTTGGCAAACGCCACCGACCGCGGCGACGATCTTTGGAGCGACCTCATAGAGCTCGCGGCGCTCGGCACCGCCGCCGATATCGTTCCCATGACCGGCGAAAACCGCGTTATCACCGCACTCGGCTTCGCCAAAATCCCAACCACCGGCATTATCGGCCTACGCGCTCTCGTTTTTGCCCAGGGGCTCTCCGACAAGCAGCTCTCAACCGGCCAAGTGGTCTTCCAACTCGCACCGTGCGTAAACGCCGTAGGCCGCTTAGGCGACCCGCGTCGCGGCGCCGAACTGTTGCTCACATCCGACCCCGCGTTAGCCGACCTCTACGCCAGAGAACTCAAAGAGGCGAACATAGAGCGCCGCGCCTTAGACAGCCTTGCCGCCGAAGAAGCCGTAAGCTGGGTGGAAAGCCGTTGCTCCCCCGAAAACGACTACGGTTTGGTGGTTGCGAGCCCAAGCTGGCACGTTGGCGTAATCGGCATAGTGGCCTCCAAGGTGGTAGAACGCTACAATCGCCCCACGATCCTTATATCAATAGGCGAAGACGGCGCCGCAAAAGGGTCGGGCAGAAGCGTCCCCGGCCTGCACCTATTAGAGACGCTCGACGCTTGCGCCGACATACTCGACGCCTACGGCGGCCACGCCGCCGCCGCCGGGCTCTCGCTGCGCGCCGATAAAATCGACGCCTTCAGAACCCGATTCAACGAGGTAGTAAAATCAAAACTGTCTGCGGAAGACTTGGCTCCCCATGTAACCGCCGACGCGGAGGCGCCCATAGACCAACTCACCCCCAAGCTACTGCGGATAATCAAACAAATGGAACCCTTCGGCCCCGGCAACATGCGCCCCGTATTGCTGACACGCGGCCTAAAACACCGTTATCCCCCCAGAATAGTAGGTCAAAAACACCTAAAAATGACGCTGACCGACGGGAAAGCGGTCATGGACGCCATAGCTTTCGGAATGGGCGAAAGACTCCCCGAAGTAAACGCCGCCGAATCGTTGGACATAGCCTTCGCGCTTGAGGACAACGAGTGGAACGGCAAAACCACCCTACAGATGAACGTCAAAGGGATTGGGACGGATAATATAAAAACATAAGGATTATATGATCCCCCCCTCCCCTCACGTCAAAATATGTCAAAAAAGGAGATGTTGTTATGAAGACTAAGGAGGAGATTGAGGTTCTTATTGTCCCCTAAACAACGAGACAAATTCTTTTTGACTTATGTCCACTGCCCCCAAATCCGTTTTGTATTTAAGCGGCATACCGAAGTCAAGGAAAGAAAAACCGTTTTCTTGCAGGTATTTTGCGGTTTTTACCATTTGCACCGTGCCGGCGTCGCTCTCATTGTAGAAGCCGGAATAGCTTGTATAGATCTTTCCGCAAACCACGCCGAATTCGCCGGCGGCTAATTGCTCGTTTCTGTAGAGGGCGAACGAGGCGGGGTAGGCGTATGGAAGCGGGGATAGCGTTTGGGGGATAGGATGATTTGCCGCCGCGTTTCGGCGTATCTTTTTAATGCAGTCCACGAGCGGCGGGGTCAGCCAGTCGGGGCCGTGCTTCTCCACGCAAAGGTCTACGATGCGGTCAAAATAGGCGTCGGCCCTCAGTTCATAGCGGTTAAGGATTTTTTTTATCGACTTCTTTATGCGCAGGTTTTCGTAAAACAGCGCCGAGCGGACATAGTGCAGTTTCGGCAGTAGAATATAGAACGGGTCGTCGTCTTCGGATACGTTTGCTGACATCACCAAGAATCCCGCTTCCATCAATTTAGCGACGAAATCAGGCTCAAAAACGGACGCGAGGCAAAACTCCTCGCTGTAATCCGTTTCAAGTATGGCGTCCACGGTTTTACGACAGTCGTCGAATGGGGTGATGAATATGTGACCGTGCGGAGTGTATTTCAGTTCCATAATTGTTCCTTGAGATGTTCAATGATTATTATTATAAATATAATATGTATTACCGCAGTATGGCAAAGAAGTTCACAACGATTAATATTGTTGAATAAAATCCAACGTTTTTTTGTGACTCATCGAGATTGGCTTCGCC